>CALCQB010000001.1 GCA_937897535.1 uncultured Novosphingobium sp.
GTCGTCTGGGCGCACCACATGTACACCACCGGCATGTCGGTAAACACCAAGATGTACTTCACCGCCGCCACCATGGTGATCGCGGTGCCGACCGGCATCAAGATCTTCAGCTGGATCGCGACGATGTGGGGCGGCAGCCTGGAATTCCGCAGCCCGCTGATCTGGGCGCTGGGCTTCATCTTCCTGTTCACCGTCGGCGGGGTGACCGGCGTGGTCCTGGCCAACGGCGGGATCGACGACAACCTGCACGATACCTACTACGTGGTGGCGCACTTCCACTACGTGCTCAGCCTCGGCGCGGTGACCGCGCTGTTCGCGGGGTTCTATTACTGGTTCCCCAAGATGAGCGGGCGCTGGCACTCGGAAGCGCTGTCGTACCTGCACTTCGCGGTGTTCTTCGTTGGCGTGAACATGATCTTCTTCCCGCAGCACTTCCTGGGGATGCAGGGCATGCCGCGCCGCTATCCGGACTATGCGCCGGCCTATGAGCACTGGAACACGCTGTCGTCGTGGGGCTATGCGGTGACGCTGGCTTCGGTCGGGCTGTTCTTCCTCAACATCATCTACGCCTTCACCATGGGCAAGAAGGCCGAAGGCAACTACTGGGGCGAAGGCGCGACCACGCTGGAATGGACCCTGTCGAGCCCGCCGCCGTTCCACCAGTTCGAAACCCTGCCGGTGATCGACGACAAGGATCATCACTGATCCCCAGCCGATCCTGACTGGACAGATAGCGCCCCGGCCCGCAAGGTCCGGGGCGTTTTCGTTTGCCTTCTCTCCTCGTCATTGCGAGCGTAGCGAAGCAATCCAAGGCCGCGCGAACCGCCCTGGATTGCCGCGCGGCTTCGCCGCTCGCAATGACGGGGAGGTTGGTTTGGACTTTCACTACATCGACACCGGCGCGGTCACCTTGCGCTGCGCCATCGAAGGCAGCGGGCCGCTGGCGATCATGGTCCACGGCTTTCCCGAAAGCTGGTATTCGTGGCGCCATCAGCTTGGCCCGGTTGCTGCGGCCGGGTTCACCGCCTGCGCGATCGACGTGCGCGGCTATGGTGGGTCGGACAAGCCGCAAGCGGTCGAAGCCTATACCCTCGAGGCGATCGCCGCCGACCTGATCGGGCTGGCTGACGCGCTCTCGCGGGACGCCCCGGCGGTGCTGATCGGGCACGACTGGGGCGCGCCGATCGTCTGGAACACCGCCTTTACCAACCCGAAGCGAATTCGGGCCGTGGCTGGCCTCTCGGTGCCGTTCGCCGGTGCCCCGCAGCGCCCCTTTACCGAGGTGTTCCGCGAACATTTCACCTCGCAGGGCCGGTTCTTCTACCAGGAATATTTCCAGGAACCCGGCGTGGCCGAGGCCGAAGCCGAAGCGGACCCGCGCGATTTCGTGGCGCGGATGATGTACTCGATCTCGGGCGACGTTCCGCCGGGCGATTACTGGAGCAAGCCGGCCGGCGCGACCTTCTTGCAAGGCCTGCCCGATCCGCAGCCGGTGCCGTGGCTGACCGAAGCTGACCTCGACTACTACGAGGGTGAGTTCAAGGCCTCCGGCTTTCGCGGACCGCTCAACCGCTACCGCAACCACGAACTCGATTACGCCTGGCTCAAACCGCTGCAGGGCCGGCAGCTGGAACAGCCCTGCCTGTTCATCGGCGGCAGCCGCGATCCGGCGACCACGCTATTCGGGGCGGTGGCCGATCCGGTGGCAATGATGCGGATGTTCGCCCCCCGGGTCGAAGGCCATGTGCTCGAAGGCGTTGGCCACTGGACCCAGCAGGAACGACCAGGCGAAGTCAACGCGCTGCTCATCGATTGGTTGAAGCGGCTGTAAGGCGCGCCTATAGCGCCCCCAGCCATGAGCACCGCCCCCGCCCAGCCGATTCTGTTGCCGACCGATTGGCGCGATTTCCTGTCGCTGACCAAGCCCCGGGTGATGAGCCTGGTGATCTTCACCGGGCTGTGCGGGATGCTGGCCGCGCCGGTGCCGGTCGATCCGATCCTGGGGTTCGTCGCGATCCTGTGCATTGCGGTCGGGGCCGGCGGATCGGCCGCGCTCAACCAGTGGTGGGAGGCCGACCTCGATGGCCTGATGAAGCGCACCGCGACGCGGCCTTTGCCGGCCGGGCGGATGGAGCGGACCTCGGCGCGCGATTTCGGGGTGGCGCTGTCGGTCGGCTCGGTGCTGGTGATGGGGCTGGCTGTCGGCTGGCTGGCCGCCGCGATCCTGGCCTTCTCGATCTTCTATTATGCCGTGATCTACACGATCTGGCTCAAGCCGCGCACCCCGCAGAACATCGTGATCGGCGGCGGAGCAGGCGCGTTCCCGCCGATGATCGGGTGGATCGCGGCCACCGGCGAGATCACGCTGATGCCGGTGCTGCTGTTCGCGATCATCTTCTTCTGGACCCCGCCGCACTTTTGGGCACTCGCGCTGTTTGTCGAGACCGACTATGCCAAGGCCGGTATTCCGATGATGCCGGTGGTTGCCGGGCACCAGTCGACCCGGCGGCAAATTCTTGTCTATGCTGTGCTGATGCTGCCGGTCAGCCTCGCGCCGTTCTGGCTGGGGGTGGCCGGCTGGCTCTACGGGGTCAGCGCCTTGCTGCTGTCGGCCGCGTTCCTGCTGCTGTCCCTGCGGGTCGCGGTGTTCCGGGGCGGGGCTGCTGACGGGGACATGCGGCCCGAAAAGCGCCTGTTCGGCTTTTCGGTGCTGTATCTTTTCGCCCTGTTCGCCATGCTGGTGGCGGACCGCTATCTGGTTGGATGATTGCCATGGACCCGAATTCCCCCGACCCGCTGGTTGAACGCAAGCGGATCATCGCCTCCCGAAACCGCGCCCTGGCGCTGGTCCTGCTTGGCCTGGTGGTGCTGTTCTTCTTCATCACCATCGCCAAGATGGGCTGAGCCCATGACCACCGCGGCCTTGCTTGAACGACGCAACCTGCGCACCGCGCTGATCGCGGCCGCGGGCGCGCTGGCCATGCTGGGCCTGGGTTTCGCCGCAGTGCCGCTTTACCGGTTGTTCTGTCAGGTCACCGGGTTTGGCGGGACGACCCAGCGCGCCAGCGCCGCCGAAGCAAGCGGGGTCGCGGTCGGCACCGCCAAGATCTCGGTCCGGTTCGATGGCAACGTCGATCCGACCTTGCCGTGGAAATTCGCGCCGTCGCAGGTCACCCAGGAAATGACGATCGGCAGCCGCAAGATGGCGTTCTATTCGGCCGAAAACCTCTCCGACAAGCCGATCACCGGGGTCGCCAGCTTCAACGTCTCGCCCGATATCGCCGGAATCTACTTCAAGAAGGTCCACTGCTTCTGCTTCAACCAGCAGACGCTCAAGCCGGGCGAGAAGGTCGAGATGCCGGTCCAGTACTACGTCGATCCGGCGATCCTCAAGGATCCCGAAGCGGCCGGGATCAGGCAGATTACGCTGAGTTACACCTTCCATCCCTCGGCCGATCAGAGCCAGGCGGTGAAAGTGGCCGCAAATGGGCTGGACCCGGTGCCTGCGGCGCGATAAGGGCGGTCGGAATCAAGGGGGGCGAGAGGCCGCCCGGCAACAGGCTTGATAGGGAACCGAAGCACCATGGCCGGTAGCACGAACCACGATTATCACATCCTCGCACCGGACTATATGCCGTTCCTCGGCTCGGTCTCTGCGGTCACCATGACCAGCGGCGGGGTGATGACGATGCATCCGGAATGGGGCGGCGCGGCAGGCAAATACGTGCTGCTGCTCGGCTTCTTCGGCGTTCTGCTGACCATGTTCCTGTGGTGGACCAAGGTGGTCAAGGAAGCGCACCAGGGCCATCACACCCCGGTCGTCCAGCTGCACCTGCGCTATGGCATGATCACCTTCATCGCTTCGGAAGTGATGTTCTTCGTCGGCTGGTTCTGGGCATTCTTCGACTTTTCGCTGTTTCCCAATACCCTGTCCGAAGTGACCGGCGGGCAATTCCCGTCCAAGGCGATCGAAGCGGTGATGAACCCGTTCGACCTGCCGCTGCTCAACACCCTGATCCTGCTGTGCTCGGGCACCACGGTCACCTGGGCGCATCACAGCCTGATCCACGGCGACCGCGATGGCCTCAAGAAGGGCCTGTGGGCGACGATCATCCTCGGCATCCTGTTCAGCTCGATCCAGGCCTACGAATACGCCCACGCGCCGTTCGGGTTCGGCGGCAACACCTACAGCTCGGCGTTCTACATGGCGACGGGGTTCCATGGTTTTCACGTGTTGATCGGCACGATCTTCCTGATCGTCTGCCTCAAGCGCACTTACAATGGCGATTTCACCCCGCGCCAGCACTTCGGCTTCGAGGCCGCGGCGTGGTACTGGCACTTCGTTGACGTCGTGTGGCTGTTCCTGTTCGTCGCGGTCTATGTCTGGGGCGGTTGGGGTTACGCGGTCCACTGATGACGGCCCCTGCGCCTGACACGAAAGGGCAGCCCGGCCTTGCCGCGGCTGCCCTTTTCGGTCTTTGCCCCCGCTGCGGGGCGAAAGGCCTGTTTGCGGGTCCCGCCAAGTTCGCACCGAAGTGCGAGGCTTGCGGGCTGGATTACGGCCAGTTCAACGTCGGCGATGGCCCGGCGGCGTTCCTGACCATGGTGATCGGCGCGCTGGTGGTCGGCCTCGCTTTCTGGGTCGAGGTCCGGTTCCACCCGCAGCTGTGGGTTCACGCGCTGCTGTGGATCCCGTTCGTCGGGGCCAGCACGCTGTGGGGCCTGCGGGTCAGCAAGGCGGCGCTGCTGGTTGCCGAATACCGGCGCCGTGCCAGCGAAGCTGGCGGCGCGGATGTGAAGCAGGACTGATGCTCAGGCGTTTACCCTTGATCCCGACCCTGGTGGTCCTCGTCGCGGTCGCCGTGATGGTCCGGCTGGGGTTCTGGCAGATCGACCGGATGCATGAGAAGCAGCGGCTGATTGCCCAGTTCGAAGCCGCGCAGGCACAAGCCCCGATCCGAATGGCCGACACTGCGATGCCATCGCCCTACCGGCGCGTTATCCAGGAATGCCGCTCGACGCGCCAGCCCGAAGCCAGGGCTGGCCGCAACGCGCGCGGCGAGTCCGGTTGGGGACTGAGCGTGGTCTGCGTGCCCGAAGATGGGCCCCCGCTGCGCGTGATCCTGGGCTGGTCGGCGAATTTCGCGCCGGTGCCCTGGAGCGGCGGCGAAGTCACGGGAACCTTTCTGACCGATCCAACGGGTAGCCGGATCGTTGCCCATCCGCCGCTCGCCGGACTCCAGCCGAATGCCCAGCCAGACCCCAACGATATCCCCAACAACCACTGGTCCTATGCGATCCAGTGGTTCCTGTTCGCCCTGACCGCGCTGGTGATCTACGGACTGGCGGTGCGCAAGCGGCTTGCCGTCAGGGACACTGAGGGCTAACGGCCCGCGTCATGGAATACGTCTCGACCCGTGGCAGCGCTCCGGCGCTCGATTTCGAAGGCGCGACGCTGGCCGGGCTCGCCAGCGACGGCGGGCTCTATGTGCCGCGCGAATGGCCGCGCTTCAGCCGGGACGAGATCGCGGCGATGGCCGGGTTGCCCTATGCCGAGCTGGCCGCGCGGATCATGCAGCCGTTTGTCGGCGACAGCCTGACGCCCGAGCGCCTGCGCGAACTGACTAACCAGGCCTATGGCCGGTTTGCGCACAAGGCGGTGACCCCGCTCAAGCAGCTTGATGAGCAGCAGTGGCTGCTCGAACTGTTCCACGGTCCGACGCTGGCGTTCAAGGATGTCGCGTTGCAACTGCTCGGCCTGCTGTTCGAGGAATTCCTCGGCCGCGGCGGCGATCCGCTGACCATCGTCGGGGCAACCTCGGGCGATACCGGCTCGGCGGCGATCGATGCCGTCGCGGGCCGGGCGCGGGTCGACATCTTCATGCTTCACCCGAAGGGCCGGGTTAGCGACGTCCAGCGCCACCAGATGACCACGGTGCTCGCTCCCAACGTCCACAACATTGCCGTCGAAGACGCCACCTTCGACGATGCCCAGGCGATGGTGAAGCGGATGTTCAACGACGCCGCGATGACCAGCCGGTTCGCGATCGGCGCGGTCAATTCGATCAACTGGGCGCGGCTGATGGCGCAGGTGGTCTATTACTTCGCCGCCGGGCTGCAGCTCGGCGCGCCGCACCGCGAAGTGGCCTTTGCGGTCCCGACCGGCAATTTCGGTGATGTCTTCGCCGGCTATGTCGCGGCGCAGATGGGGCTGCCAGTGGCGCGGCTGATCGTCGCGACCAACGTGAATGATATCCTCCACCGCGCGCTGTCGAGCGGAGACTATTCGGCCGGGACGGTCACGCCAACCGCCGCGCCGTCGATGGATATCCAGGTCTCGTCCAACTTCGAACGCCTGCTGTTCGATCTCGGCGGGCGCGACGGCACCGCGTTGGCCGCGCAGATGGCCGGGTTCGAAGCGACCAAGGCGATGCAGCTGACCAATCTGCAGCGCGAAGGTGCGGCGCGGTTGTTCACCAGCGCCCGGGCCGATCCCGACGACATGGCCCGCGCGATTCGCTGGGCCTATGAACACTGCGGTGAACTGCTCGACCCGCATACCGCAATCGGGCTTCACGCGGCGCGCGAAGCAGGTCTGCCGCGCGATGTCCCGGTGGTCACCCTGGCCACAGCGCACCCGGCCAAGTTCCGCGACGCGGTCGAACGCGCGACCGGCCAGCGTCCGATGTTGCCCGCGCGGATTGGCGACCTGTTCGAGCGCGAAGAGCGCATGGTCGAACTGCCTGGCGATTACGTCGCAATCGCCGCCTATGTCGCAGCCCATGCGGTGCCGCGTGGCTGAACTGGTCCTGCCGCCGGTCGTGATGATCGGCGAGGCCTGGGCCGATTACGGGCTGATCGATTCGGGCGATGGCCGCAAGCTTGAACGCTACGGCCCGCACCGCTTCATCCGCCCCGATACCCAGGCGATGTGGCGCCCCCGGCTGGAGCGCTGGGCCTCCGACGGTGAATTCGTTCCAGGGTCAGACGAGGATGGCGGCGGGCGCTGGCAGTATGCCGCCCCGGTGCCGCAGGATGGCTGGCCGCTGGCCTGGGGCAATGTCACCTTCAACGCCCAGTGCACTCCGTTCCGGCACCTCGGATTCTTCCCCGATATGGCCCCGGTGTGGGACTGGATGGGCGAACGCCTGGCCGGGCGCAGCGATGCGCAGACGATGAACCTGTTCGGTTACACCGGGGTCGGCACCCTGGCGCTGTCCGAATTCGGCCCGGTCACCCATGTCGATGCCAGCAAGAAGTCGGTCGCCCAAGCCCGCGCCAACGCGGCGCTGTCGGGCATGGAACAGCGCCCGGTGCGCTGGATTGTCGACGATGCCGCCAAGTTCACCGCGCGCGAGGTGCGGCGCGGCAAGCGCTATGACGGGATCATCCTCGATCCGCCCAAGTTCGGGCGCGGGCCCGAGGGCGAGGTCTGGCGGCTCGAGGATCACCTCCAGGCGCTGGTCGCCGATTGCCGCCGGCTGCTCGATGCAGACAGCCGGTTCCTGTTCCTGACGGTCTATGCCGTGCGGCTGAGCTCGCTGGCTCTGGCCGGGATGATGGCCGAGATCTTTGCGGATCTGCCCGGACAGATCGAACACGGCGACCTTGCGGTGCGCGAAGAAGGCCCCGATGGAAGGCTGCTGCCGACCGCGATCTTCGCACGCTGGACCAACGGCTGATTTGTAAGTAAGGCATACAAAATGGGAGAGAGCCTGATCCTCGAGGTCGCCAATTTCGAGCACGATGTCCTGACCGGCATCTATTCGGAAGAAACCGGCCGGCCGCAGCCGCTGCGCTTCACCATAACCGTGCGGCTCAGGCCCGCATCGCGCTATGAGCCGGATACCCCGCTCGAGGCGAGCAAGAACTACATGGACCTGAAGTTCGCGGCCTCGCAGGCTTTGCCCGAGGGCGTCCATTTCAAGCTGATCGAGGCGGTCGCCGATCATATCTGCGAAACGCTGTTCGTGCAGGATGCGCGGGTGCTGGCGGTGACGGTCAAGATCGTCAAGCTGGCGATCAGCGAGAACGGCGAGGAAATCGGCATCACGCTGACCCGCGAGCGGCGCTGATGGTACGGCTGGAAGTCACCGGCCTGCCCGACTTGCCGAGCGCGGCGGCGGCGGCGTTTCATCGCGACTGGCTGGATCTGGCAAAGGCCGCGACCGAC
>CALCQB010000002.1 GCA_937897535.1 uncultured Novosphingobium sp.
GGCGGCGTGCGGCCCGGCGGCGCTGATCGTGTCGAACGACAGATCGCGCAGAAGGTCGCTTTCGTCGCGGAAGGCGCGCAACTGTGCCGCGGCGGACAGCTCGGTTTCACTGCCCTTGGGGGCTTCGACGCTCAGCCAGTGGAGGAATTTCGCGATCGCTGCGCCGTCGCGGGCCTGGGCGGCGCGCTGGCCGGCCTGCTCGACCGGGTTCTTCTGCGCCTTGGGCAGCACGGTCGGGTCGGTCAGCTCGACCACCCGCGCCCCGGCCTCGCCCAGCACGGCAAACACCGCCTGGACCGAACGCTCGGGATCGACCGCGACCTGCTTGCCCGCGAGCGCTTTCAGCTGCGGCACGAAATCCTCGCGCGGGCGAACGGTCACCGCGTTGCCGAGATGCGCGCGCAGTTCGGGCGTGACCTTTTCCTCGGCGATGAACAGTTCAGCGGTGCCATCGGCGTGAGCCAGCACGAACGACAGCGCCACCGGGGTGCGCTCGACATCGGTGCCGCGCAGGTTGAGCAACCAGGCAACCCCGTCGAGCGCCGAGATCACCGCCGCGTCGAGACCGCGCTTGGTGAGCCATTCGGCCACTTCGCTGCGCTTGGCCTCGCTCGATTGCCCGGCATAGTCATTGCCGTGGACCAGCGCTGGAGCAGGCGAGGGGGCGGGCCGGTCGGCCCAGATCGCGTCGATTGGATTGCCAGTCACAGGCACCAAGACCGCGCCCTTGGCTTGCAGCGCCTTGGCCGTAGCCTCGACCCACGGCTTGCCGTGCAGCCACGGATCGAACCCGATCCTGGCGCCCGAAGCAGCATTTTCGGCCAGCCAGGCCGCCACGGTGGTATCGAGCGTCGACTGGTAATCATACAGCCGCCCATCGACCTGCTCGCGGACCTGCAAGGTATAGCGGCCATCGACGAACATCGCGGCCTTATCGGTCAGCACCGCCGCGATCCCGGCCGAGCCGCCGAACCCGGTCAGCCAGGCCAGCCGCTGGGCATAGCCGCCGACATATTCGCTCATATGCTCGTCCGAGATCGGCACCACGAACCCGTCGAGGCCCAGGTTCTTCAATTCCTTGCGCAGCGCATCGAGGCGCGCTTCGTGGGTGTTCATCAGCATGGCTTGCAGTCCTTCTGCCCTGACCATAAGGCCTGGGAATGAGTCTTACCACACCCCCGATCGCTCTGAAGAAGCCGCACGTCGAAAGCCATCACGGTATCGACCTCAGCGACGACTACGCCTGGCTGCGCGATCCGAATTATCCCGAGGTGACCGACCCGGAGATTCTGGCGCATCTGAACGCCGAAAACGCCTGGTTCGAAGCGCGGATGGCTGGGCAGCAGGGCAAGATCGAGGCGCTGTTCACCGAAATGCGCGGGCGGATCAAGGAAGCCGACAAGTCGGTCCCGCAGAAGGACGGCGACTGGCTCTACTGGATCGAGTTCGAGCAGGGGGCAGAATACAAGAAATGGTGGCGGCGGCCGGTGGCTGGCGGACCGGACCAGCTGATCCTCGATGAAGCCGCGCTGGCGGCGGGCAAGGAATACTTCCGGCTTGAGGCTTTCTCGGTCTCCAGCGACGGCCGCCTGCTGGCCTGGTCGAGCGACGACAACGGCGCGGAGCGCTACACCGCGCGGATCAAGGACCTCGCCACCGGCGACCTGCTGGGCCTGCTCAAGGGCGCCGTGGTCAACCACATGGTGCGCAACGTCAAGAAGATGGTGCCGGCGTTCGAGCTACCCGGGGCCGTGCGCTTCAACGA
>CALCQB010000003.1 GCA_937897535.1 uncultured Novosphingobium sp.
AGAACCCGCGCACCTCGTTGAGGATCCGGTCGAACGGCCGGGTCTTGTAACCGCTTTCGGCCTTGATCACGTTGCCGTGCATCGGATCGCACGACCACACCACCGGCTGGCCTTCGCGCTTGACCGCGCGAACCAGCGGGGCGAGCCCGGCCTCAACCTTGTCATCGCCGAACCGGCTGATCAGGGTGATCCGCCCGGCCTCGCGCGCGGGATTGAGCAGGTCGAGCTGGCGCAGCAGTTCGTCGGGCGACAGGCTCGGCCCGCATTTGAACCCGATCGGGTTGCCGACCCCGCGCAGGTATTCGACATGGGCCGAACCTTCGAACCGGGTCCGGTCGCCGATCCACAGCATGTGCGCGCTGGTATCGTACCAGTCGCCGGTCAGCGAATCCTGCCGGGTCATCGCCTGCTCATAGCGCAGGTGCAGCGCCTCATGGCTGGTGTAGAAGCTGGTGCCCTGCAACTGCGGCACGGTCTGCGGATCAATCCCGCAGGCGGCCATGAAATCGAGCGCCTCGCCGATCCGCTCGGACACTTCGGCAAACCGCGCCGCCCACGGACTGCGGCCCATGAAATCGAGCGTCCACTGGTGGACCTGGCGCAGGTTGGCATAGCCACCGGTCGAAAACGCCCGCAGCAGGTTGAGCGTGGCGGCGCTTTGCGAATAGGCCTGGAGCAGCCGCTGCGGATCGGGGTTGCGGGATTCGGGGGTGAACTCGATCCCGTTGATGTTGTCACCGAGATAGCTCGGCAGTTCGATCCCACCCTGGACCTCGACCGGCGAGGAGCGCGGCTTGGAAAACTGCCCGGCCATCCGCCCGACCTTCACCACCGGCTGCTTGCTGGCAAAGGTCAGCACCACCGCCATCTGCAGCAGCACGCGGAAGGTGTCGCGGATGTTGTTGGGGTGAAATTCGGCGAAGCTTTCGGCGCAGTCGCCGCCCTGGAGCAGAAAGCCTTTGCCCGCCGCAACCTCGGCCAGATCGGCCTTCAGCGCGCGGGCTTCACCGGCGAAGACCAGCGGGGGAAAGTTGCCCAGCGTGCCCATGACCTTGTCCAGCGCCGCAGCGTCGGGATAGCTGGGCAGATGCCGTGCTTCCTTGGCTTTCCAGCTTTCGGGGGTCCAGTTACTCGCCACGATCAACGCTCCACTTGTCGGCAAAGCGCGGCCCATAGCCCCCTGCGCGGGCAAATGCAAAACCTGCAAACCGGGATTGGCCAATCGAGCAATTATCTTGCGCGATTGGCCCTCCGCCTAATGTCCCGCCGCGGCCGGCGCGGCAATCGAGGCTGGAACCGGCATCCTCGCCAGGGTCTGCCCCTGCGGTATCACCGCGACCCGCCACGACTTGCCCGGGGCAAAGTACTT
>CALCQB010000004.1 GCA_937897535.1 uncultured Novosphingobium sp.
GATCAGCCTGATGATCGAGAACGTCGACCAGCGCAGCAAGGACTATTCCGAAGTCGCCAAAGCCTATCGCCCCGGCCACGCCGACTATGCCTATGACGCCAAGTACGGCTTCCGCGACTATCGCGGCGGTGGGCGCAGTTCCGCGCGCGAAACGGCGGCGCGGGTCGCGGCGGGCGCGGTGGCGCGGCTGGTGATCCCCGAAGTCGCGATCCTGGGCTATGTCTCCGAAATCGGCGGGGACGCGATCGACATGGCCCGGTTCGACCCGGCCGAGATCGGCAACAACCCGTTCTTCTGCCCCGATGCCACGGCGGCGGCGCGCTGGGAGAAGATCGTCGACGAAGCGCGGCTGGCCGGGTCTTCGGTCGGCGCGGTGGTCGAATGCCTGGCCACCGGGGTTCCGGCCGGGTGGGGCGCGCCGCTCTATGGCAAGCTCGATGCCGATCTGGCCGCCGCGATGATGGGGATCAACGCGGTCAAGGGTGTGGAGATCGGCGACGGCTTCGCGGCAGCCCGGCTGACCGGGGAAACCAACGCCGATCCGATGCGGCCGGGCAACGACGCACCGGTGTTCACCGCCAACCATGCCGGCGGGATTGCGGGCGGGATCAGCACCGGCCAGCCGGTCAAGGTCCGGGTCGCGTTCAAGCCGACCAGTTCGATCCTGACCCCGGTCGAGACGATCGACCGCGAAGGCCAGGCCGCCGAAATCCGCACCAAGGGCCGCCACGACCCCTGCGTCGGGATTCGCGGCGTGCCGGTGGTCGAGGCGATGATGGCGCTGGTGCTGGCCGATCACAAGCTGCTCCACCGCGGGCAATGCGGGTAATCAAACACCTTCGTCATTGCGAGCGTAGCGAAGCAATCCAGAGCGGTTTATGCGGCCCTGGATTGCTTCGCTACGCTCGCAATGACGAAATGTTCTGAAGGCAAGCCATGACTGTCTATTTCGCGCTGATCATGATCTTCGTCGGGGCGCTGTGGTGGTTCAACGCGGCCCGGCAAACCCGGCTCGATGCCGATCCGGGGCAGCAACGCCTGGCCGAGCTGCTGGCCAGCGCCGCGCTGGAACGCGGGGCCGGCAAGCAGGACGTGATCGATCAGCTGTCCCGCATTGCCAAGGGCAGCGCCGATCGGCGGGTGCGGCTGACCCACGCGGTGATGCTGGTCCGCAGCGAAGCCGCGCCGGATTTGTATGAGAAGGTGCTGCGGCTCTCGCGGGAACTTTGAAACAACGCAAATTCCCGTCACCCTGAACTTGTTTCAGGGCCCATCGTGCCTCACATCCAGCGCCATCGGTACTGGCGTAAACCCACCGGCCCGCCTGCGTTGGCACGGTCCGAATGAGTATGCGAAATGGACC
Organism: uncultured Novosphingobium sp.; assembly: GCA_937897535.1. GTDB lineage: Bacteria > Pseudomonadota > Alphaproteobacteria > Sphingomonadales > Sphingomonadaceae > Novosphingobium. Next base: position 1,364 of record CALCQB010000004.1, read on the forward strand.
CTGAAACAAGTTCAGGGTGACGGGGCTCTGGAGGTGACGGGGCTATGGCGAGGGTATCAACCCCTCAGCACCGCGCCCAGCTTCGCGGCCGCTGCGGTAACCCGCCCGGCAATCGCCTTGAGCTCGGCTTCGTCGTAGCTCTTGTCGCCCGGTTGCAGCGTGACCTCGACCGCCAGGCTCTTCTGCCTCTCAGGCACGCCTTGCCCGCGGAAATCGTCGAACAGGCGGACCGCGACGATGTTGGCTTTATCCGCGCTCCGGACCGCGCGGATCAGGTCGCCAGCGGGGAGGGCTGCGTCGACCAGGAAGGCGAAGTCACGGGTCACCGCCTGCAAGGCCGGCGGGGCATAGGCGGCGCGGGCAAAGCCGCTGGCCTTCTTCGCCGGGATCGCATCGAGGAACAGTTCGACCGCCGCGACCGGTACGCCGATGTCGAACTGCCTGATCAGCGCCGGGTGGAGCATCCCGAACCGCGCCAGCACGGTCTTGGGGCCCAGCCGCAGGGTGGCCGACTGGCCGGGGTGGAACTGCGTTCCGGCCTCGCCCATCACCTGCAGGTTGTCGACCGGGGCACCGGCCTCGGCCAGCAGCGCCAGCGCCTCGGCCTTGGCGTCGAGGGCATCGAAAACGGTCGCCTTCCCCGTAGCCCAGCCGCGCGGGTTCTTTTCGCCGGCCAGCACCAGCCCAAGCGTCAGCCGCTCGTCGCTGTGTCCGCCGTCGCCGCGCAGATAGCGCCGGCCCAGTTCGAACAGCCGCAGCCCGGACGCGCCGCGATCGACATTGCGCCGCACCGCCGCCAGCAGGCCGGGGAGCAACGACGGGCGCATCGCCTTCATGTCTTCGCTGATCGGGTTGGCGAGCTGCCACAGCCCGCCATTGCCGTCGCTGAAGGCTTCGGCATCGGCTGGCGGCAGGAACGACCAGGTCACCGCTTCGTGGCTCCCGCGCGCAGCGGCAGCGCGGCGAACCTTGCGCTCCAGCAGCTGGATCGGGGTCGCGGTGGGTCGCGCCACGCCATCGGTGCGGGGCAGGGGCGTGCTGGCAATATTGTCGAGCCCGTGAATCCGGACCACTTCCTCGACCAGGTCGGGCGCGCCATCGACGTCGGGGCGCCAGCTCGGCACGGTCACGTTCCACTGCGCATCCGCCGCGAAACCCAGCGCGGCGAGCGTCGCGCGCTGCTGGTCTTCGGGGATCGCCACCCCGCCCAGCCGCGCGGCCATGGCCGGGTCATAAGCGACCAGCTTGGTTCCGGCGGGGGGATTGCCCGCGCGGATGATCTCGCTCGGCTCGCCGCCGCAGATCTCGACGATCAGTTCGGTCAGGATCGCGAGGCCGGCGTCGAGGAAGGCCGGATCGACCCCGCGCTCGAACCGCTGGCGGGCATCGGAGGTCAGGTTGAGCTTGCGCCCGGTGTCGCCGATCCGCGTCGGATCGAAATAGGCGACCTCGAGCAGGACATCGGTGGTCGCTTCAGAACAGCCTGAATGCTCGCCGCCCATGATCCCGGCGATATCGTGGACGCCGCGATCGTCGGCGATCACGGTCATCGCGGCGTCGAGCGTGTATTCCTTGCCGTTGAGCGCCAGCACCGTCTCGCCATCGACAGCGCGGCGGGCGAAGATCGCGCCGTTCAGCTGCGCGAGGTCATAGGCGTGGGCCGGGCGGCCATAGGCCAGCATCGCGTAATTGGTGATGTCGACCAGCGCTGAAATCGGGCGTTGGCCCGCGCTCTTGAGCCGGTCCTGCAGCCACTTCGGCGAAGTGCCATTCTTCACGCCGCGAATGGCGCGCCCGTAGAACGCCGGGCAGCCTTCGGGATCGTCGGTGCGGATCGGCAGCGGGCAGGGGAAGCTGCCCGGCACCTGCTGGACCGCGATCGGCTTGAGCGTGCCGAGCCCGGCCGCGGCGAGATCGCGGGCGATCCCGTAGACGCCCATGCAATCCGGGCGGTTGGGAGTGATCGCCACATCGAACACCGGATCGGCGCCGTGGTAATCGGCAAAGGCCGTGCCGCCACCGTCCTCGCCGGATTTGCGGACGCTGCTGGTATCAGCGGAGTTCTCAAGCCCGAGCGCCTCAAGTCCTTCATCGGAAAGTTTGTGGTCATCGACGCCAAGGAGACTGCCGGTAAGGGTTCCAACGAAGGGAAAACCTACGTCAACATCAAGACGGTCGAAGCCTACGAGGAGGACTCCGAACAGGAGGAAGAGCCTGACGATGAGGACGCTGAAGAGTCTGACGACGAGGAAGAGGACTCCGATGACGACTC
>CALCQB010000005.1 GCA_937897535.1 uncultured Novosphingobium sp.
GCTCTTCCGATCTGATGCGGTCGGCCGCGCGGAAACAATCAGCGTGAATGGTGTCCCGCTCGATAGACTTCGGTCATCTTGCTACGGCGCTCAAGTTCAAAAGCCATTCTCATTGCCAGTTGTATAAGCAGCAATCCATTGTTCAACCTCGCTTTCCACCCAGACGGTGCAGCGAGTTCCGAGCAAGCGTGATTTGGGAAATCTGCCTTCGCTCATGCGTTGGTAGATCGCGGACCGCCTCAATCCAACCCGGTGCATGACTTCCGGCAAGCGCAACAGGCGTGTTGGTCTACAGGCAACATCGGTTTGCATTTCCGGTTCAGACATCGCTTAACTTGCCGCAGGTGTTGTGGAAACTCGCTCCCCGATCGCGTCGCCCCGGCGATTGAGGTCGGCAACATGTTGGGTGAGCGTCCGAGCGAGCAATTTGGCCGTCCCTACTGCCCATCGCGGGCGCAATTCATCGATGTTGTCACCAAGCTGCTCAACAATCTCGCCTGGAGCCCGTCTGAACAGCTCACCCAGAAAGCGGGCTGCTCCAGTTCCCGAATGCACCAGCGTGAACTCCTCACCTGCAAGCATCAGGAGCAGCAAAGTTTCCTCGCCAGCAAATTCGGTCGCCTCAAGGATCATAAAGGTCTCTTCCAATGTAACAGGGCGTTCGCCGCTCAACGAGCGTCGCAGGCTATCGCGCTTCATCTGCGCCAACCGTGCGATTTCGGAGTTCGACTTGCCGCACTCCTTGGCAGCGCGCTGGAGCAGCCGCGCTACACGTGCCGGAAGTTCGCTTGGTGGATGGGTCACGCGATGCCTCGACTCGATAGGTTCAACCTTCTGCTATCGCCCGAGACCATCTGTAGGAAAGTGAAAAGAACATAGAAAGAACATCTAGGAATTCCATAACGGGACACGAATCGCCGACCACGCATCACTGCGCGTGATTCGCGCACCATCGCGCAGGGCGTGCGCAGAGAGCGCCTAAGGGCGCGCAATTGCGCCGTCATTTCGCGCAAAGTGGCTGACCAAGTTCTTTCATCCATCAAATTCGCTGCTCCATTGGCTCGAGGAAACCCTTCTCCATTTCCTACAGCCGCAACTCTCCGCACTAAGAACATACAGCGAACGCTCGCTGGACAACCCAAGCGGAGAACCCCTCTCATGAATGCCATTGCCCTCCCCTCAAACCGCCGCGGCACCCGCCTCGGCAAGCTTGCAAGCATCGCCGCCCCGGTCGCGATCGGCGCGCTCGCCGCCAGCGCTGCCTATGCCGGCGCCGACACCACCTTCGCGCCCGCCCTCGCCAAGTTTACTGATTTCCTGGAAGGCTCGGGCGGCAAGATCATCACCGTACTGAGTCTCGCCGGCGGCCTGATCGGGCTCGCTTCGGGCCGCTTCACCCTCGCGCAGATCGCTGTCCCGGTCGGGGTCGGCATCGGCGTCGGCACCGGCGTGCCGATCGTCACCTCGGTTGTCACCGCGGTCATCTGAACCGGGTGTCACAGGAGGGCGTGCGTCATCATGAGCGACAGGTACATCGTGCCAAGGCGGCTCGACGATCCGGAACTGATCGGCTTCTGGACCCTCGACGAGTTCGCCGGGATGATCGTCCCGTTCACCTGGGGGATCCTCGGACAGCATGTCTTTATCGGCATAGCCCTGGCCGCTGCCTCCTGGTTTGCGCTCCGCAAGGCCAAGGCAGGCCGCAGTTGGGCCTGGGTTATCCATGCCGCCTACTGGCATCTGCCTGCGGGTCTCTCTGGCCTCAAGATGACGCCGCCCTCCCATTGCCGGCTGCTGGCCGGCTGAGGGGAGACAAATCCATGCTTGTCCAGATTTCTCACGAGCGCAGCCAGGCGCTGCTGAGGCAACGCAATCTGTTCGCGCTGACCAGCGCCGGATTGGCGATTGCCTTGGTTGTCGCCGGCGGTTTCGCCGTGACCCGCGACCGCGAGGTCGTGCTGGTCCCCACCGTCCGCGCGCCGCTCACCATTACGAGTACCGGCGCTGACGCCCAGTATCTCGAATTCGTGACCCGCGATGCCGCGCTGTTGCTGCTCAACCGCAGCCCCGAGGGGCTCGACTACTGGATGAGCCAGATCCTCGAACTCGCCGATCCTGCGGCCAATGGCACGCTCAAGGGCGAGCTGCTGCGGATCGTCGAGGAACAGCGCGGCTCGGACGTGACCCAGGCCTTCGTGATCAAGCAGATCAAGGTCGATCCTGCCGCCCTCACCTCCGAGGTCAAAGGCACGCTCAAGACCTTCGTCGGTGCGACCGTGATCGGCAGCGACGAGCGGCGGTTCCGTTTCAGCTGGACCTACCAGGGCCTTCGCCTCGGCCTAGCCGGGTTTGTCCAGCTGCCACCCGAAGACACAACCAAGGAGTCCAAGTGATGCCCTTTGCCCAAAAGCGGCGCGCACCGATAATCGCGCTTGCAGTCTCGCTGCTGGCATTGGCCAGCCCGGCGCTCGCCGACCAGTTCAAGCAAAGCGCCGATGGCGGCACGATCGCATGCTCAGTTTCAGCTCGCGAACTCACCCGGTTCGCGCTCATCGGCGACCAGTTCGCCAGCGTCTCGAAGATCTCGAGCGGCTATCCCTACAACGACTTTGCGGTGACCCACGAGCCGGTGCGCGGCGACATCTATGTCTCGGTCCCGGAAACCTTCGCGGCGGCGCGGATCAGCTTCTTTGCCACCACCAAGGCGGGCTACGTCTACAAGTTCTCCTGCTCGATCGACAAGATCGAGGCCGCCCAAGTATTCATCACCAACCCGGCGCTCGCCAAAGGCGATGCGGGACACTGGGAGAACCAGACCACCCCGGAAGAAGCTGCACTGCGCTTGGTCCAGGCCATGGCGGCGCAGCAGACGATCGAAGGGTTCGAGGTCAGCCAGCCTGCTGCGCTGCCGAGCCGGGTCGGCGCGCTCGAAGTCCAACTGATCGCAGAATACCGCGGCGCGGCACTGGCCGGAAAGGTCGTCCGCCTCGTCAATCGCGGCGCCAAGGCCATGACACTCGCCGAAAAGGATCTCGCTCCTGTGGGTGCTCTCGCGGTGTCGATCGCGCGGGCCACCCTAGAGCCCGGTGCCAGCACCACGGCCTATCTCGTCGGCCCGAACGGGGGGCAAGGTCATGAATGATCAGGCATCTGAAATTGCAAATGGCAGTGAGCAGCGGTCCCGCGAGCTCCATGAACCGGTCAGCGCCGGACAGCTCAATGAGCGCACCGCCAAGCGCCAGCGGATGCTGCTCGCCGGGATCGCAACCGTGATCCTCGCTGGCACCAGCTGGATCATGTTCGGCAGCGATCATTCGAAGAAGGCACACGCGGAAGGCGAAGCCGAGACGATCGAGACCGCAAGCCTGGTCAATCGCAACCTGTCGCAGCGGGAATTTACCACCGTCTACGGCAATCAGCTGGGTGCGGTCACACGCGAGCAGAAGGCCCTCAAAGAAGGGGCAGTCATGCGTCCCGAGATGGAAGCCGAACTTGCCGCGCTGAAAGCCGAGAACCAGGCGATGCGCACCGACGGCCAGGCGGCGATCGACGTAATCTCGGCCGAAAACACCCAGCTCAAGAACCAGCTGCAGAGCCAGGCGAGCACGCCCGTCCCCAATGCCGCGGCCATGCCTGCCTACGGCCCCCGCGCTGGCGGTTATGACGCGCGGGGACCTGCAGGCACTCCGCCGCAAGCCGGATCCACGGCTCCCGGCGGGGCTGGTGCCGACGGGACGCCGCCGCCCGCAGAGGTCAAGTTGATGAACTTCAGCGGTGACAAGGCAGGCAGCACTGGCGTCAAGCTTGCACGCGCCGATGTGCCGCCCCTGGTGGTCGAGGATTCTCCCGATTACCTGCCGCCCAACTCCTATGCACGGGCTCGGGTAATCGTCGGGGTCGATGCTTCGGCCGGGGTCGCCAGCCAGACCGATCCGCTCCCCGTGGTGCTGCGTATAACCGGCCCAGCGCGATCGGTGCTGCAGAACGGGCGGGTCCTGACCACCCGGCTTGAAGGCTGCGTGATCAACGGCGCAGCGCGCGGCGATCTCTCGAGCGAGAAGGTCTACGTCAAACTGGCGCGGATGACCTGCGACCAACCCGGCGGCCGCGTCGCAGTTTCCGAGGTCAAGGGCTTCATCTCGTTTGCGGGCAAGTCCGGGGTGCGCGGCCGCGTGGTCAGCCGCGAGGGTAACCTCGTGACGCAAGCCCTGCTTGCCGGGATCGTCGGCGGGTTCGGACGCGGTTTCTCCGCCAATGCCAATTCGGTGTTCTCATCGACCCGCACCAATGCCGACGGCTCGAAAGCCAAGCTCTCGCCTGGCGACATCCTCGGCGGCGGGCTTGGCCAGGGTGCAGCCGATGCGGCCGATACGGTGAGCAAGTACCTCATCGAACGCGCCGAA
>CALCQB010000006.1 GCA_937897535.1 uncultured Novosphingobium sp.
GATCTACACAGGCGAAGACACTCTTTCCCTACACGACGCTCTTCCGATCTCTGCATCGAGTTCGGTCCCGACGGGTTTCTCTACCTCGGCATGGGCGACACCGGGCCGCAGCAGGACCCGGAGGGGCACGGACAGGATTTGACCACGCACCTGGCCAAGATCCTTCGGATTGACGTGGATCACCAGGAGAACGGCCTCGCCTACGCGATTCCGATGGACAACCCCTTTCGCCAGCGGGCCGGGGCGCGGTTTCTGGTGGATGGGCCGCAAAGCCGCGAGGATTACATCGATATCCTGAGCCTGCTGCTCGGCAAGAACCACGCGATCCCGGTGGGCGACCACGATCTGTTTGCCTCTCAGGAGATCAAGAAGGCGGTCACGGCCAGCTTGGGGACGAAGGTCAAGGTCTGTTCGTTGACCGAAGTGGCCGCCTGGATCACACCGACCACCAGCCCCACGGCCAGTGTGGCCAGCAGGATCGGGGCGGCGACCAGCGCGGTCACCCACAGCATCCGGTCGAACAGCGAGAACAGGGAAGCACCGTCATCCATCAGCCGAAACTCCCTATCCGAAACTCATCGCGAGACTGCCCATCAGCAGTGCCCACCCGTCAATAAGAACGAACAGCAACAGCTTGAATGGCAGTGATATAATCGTGGGAGATAGCATCATCATGCCCAGGCTCATCAACACGCTGGAGACCACCAGATCGATCACCAGAAACGGCAGGAACAGCATGAAGCCGATCTGGAACGCGGTCTTCAATTCGCTGGTGACGAAAGCGGGGAGCAGGATCGAGAACGGAATGTCCTCGCTGCGGGCGAACTTGGGGGCCTTGGCCATTTCGGCAAACATCATCAGATCGTGCTTGCGGGTCTGGCGGACCATGAAGCTGCGGAATTCCTTGCCCCCCGCCGCGATTGCCTGTTCGGCGTTGATCGTCCCCGCCGCGTAGGGGGCAATCGCCTGGGCGTTCACCGCCTCGAGCGTCGGGGCCATGATGAAAAGCGACAGGAACAGGCTGAGGCCGATCAGCACCTGGTTGGGCGGGCTCTGCTGCAGGCCCAGCGCCTGGCGCAGGATCGACAGCACCACCAGGATCCGGGTGAAGCTGGTCATCATCAGCAGCAGGCCGGGCAGCAGCGTCAGCAGCCCCATCATGATCAGCAGCTGGAGCGACAGGGTCATGCCCTGACCGCCGGTGCCGCCGGTCGCGCCGAACGCGCGGTCCAGCGCGCCGGGGATCGCCGCTTGCGCGTGGGCGAGGGTGGGGAGAAGCAGCGCGGGGAAGGCGAGGAGCCAACGGTTCATTCCGCCACCCCCCGCGCCGGAGCCTCGGCCAGCCGGGTCAGCCCCTGGCGAGAGGCCGAAACCAGGATTTCGCGCCCGTGGAACTCGATCACCGCCAGCTTGAGGGTCGGCGAGAGCATCGTGGTCTCGACGATCCGCACCGCCTTGCTGCCGCTCTGTCCGGCCCCGATCCTGGCCTGCATCTTCTGCGCCAGCTTCAGACTGCCCCAGGCGAGGCCAGCGATCAGTGGCAACAGGATCACCAGTTTGAGCACATAGAACAGCATCAGGCCGCCCCATCCGCCGGAGTACTCGCGCCTGCCATCTCGACGATCCTGAGGCCGAACCGGCCGCCCTGGGCCACGATCTCGCCGCGCGCGATCAGCTTGCCGTTGACCATCACGTCGAGCAATTCATCGGTCAGCCGGTCAAGCGTGACCACGCTGTCCTCGCCCAGCGCGAGTACGTCCTTCAGCTTCATGTCGGTGCGGCCCAGTTCGACCGAGAGGCGCACGTCGACCTCTCTCAGCAAGTCGAATCCGCGGGTGTGGATGGTCATCGATGATCCCTTCAGGCGATCTGGGTGAGTCTGACCGCGACGCGGTCGTCATTGGAGCCGATCGTGCCGCGCGCGAGCACCGCGCCGCGAACCGCGATCGGTATCGCGCGAGCGACCGCGACCGGCAGGACCATGCCGGGCTCGAGCGCGGCCAGCGTCGCGAGCGGCACGCGCATGTCGACCAGCGTGGCGGTCAGCGGCAGCGGCAACTCGGCAAACGGCGCGGCGGCGGGATCGGCCGATCCGCTGCGGCGCGGGGCGCTTCGCTCAAGCCCGCCAGTGCTCAGCAGCCCGGGCAGTTGCGCCAGCGGCAAGGCGATCAGCAGGTTCCACGGCGCGCTGCCATCCTGGGCCACGGCAAAGCGCAGCACGGCCAGCCGGGTGCCGACCGCAAACGGTGCCAGATCGGCCAGGCGGCTGTCCCGGCGCAGCCCGGTCAGGTCGGCCAGACCGAGCACCTCGGCCAGCACCCCCGCGATGATCTGCTCCAGCCTGGCGATCATCATTTCGGCTGAGAGCGGAAAGCGGTCGGGCAGCGGACCAGTCCCTTCACCGCGTCCGCCAAAGGCGCGGTCGACCAGTCGCAGCGCGGCCTGTCCGTCGATCGACGTCAGCAAGGTGACCCCGCTGGCGGCACTGGCCAGCAGGGCATTCGCAGCAAGTGCGCCGACCGCGTCCGCCAGTTCAGCTTCGCCGCGTTGCTCGGGCTGGCCGGTCGCAAACTCCGGCTCCTCGCCGCCGATCAGTCCCGCCAAGGCTGGAGCCAGCGCGCGGGCGATCCGCTCGGCGGTTTTGGCCAATGCCGGAAGCAACTCGGCCGGGGCCGGCCCGCTGCGCAGCAGTTCGGCGCAGTGTTGCGCCGCCGCGCGTTCGGCGACAAAGGCTTGCTGCGGCTTCACTGGACCAGGAAGCTCTTGAAATAGACCTTGTCGACCCCGCCAAAGCCTTCGGTATCGGTCAGCACCTGGTTGATCGCACCGGTCAGCCGTTTGGCCAGCCGCTGCTTGCCTTCGGGGGTCAGCACCTCTTCCTCCGGCGTGTCGGCCAGCACCACCAGCACCGCGCTGCGGATCGCCAGTTCGTGCTTCTTCAACCACATCAGCACCCGCCCGTCACGGCGGGTCGAGCAGGCCAGGCTGATCTGGACCAGCGCGGTCGAGTTCCTGAGGTTCGAGGTGAAATCGTCGGTGAAGTTGTAGTAGCTGGTCTTGTACTCGCTGCCGCCTTCGCCCTCGATCTCGGCCGGGCCTTCGCCCTCCTTGCCTTCGGACTTGGCCGCATAGGGGTCCTCGTCGCCCTTCTTGAGCAGCTTGGGCAGGTCCTTTTCCCTGGGCTTCTCCTCGCCGTGTTCGCCCAGCATCCCGGCCTGAACCGCCATGAAGGTCCCGCCGCCGCCAGCGCCCACCAGCACCAGTCCGAGCACCAGTTTGACCAACAGGCCCTTGCCATTCTTCTTCACGGGCGCGGCATCGCCCTCGGCCTTGTCATGCATGTCTCAAATCCCCCTTCGGCTCGATCGATTCAGGCAAAAATGCCCGAGCGCGGCGCAGAGCCCCGACCCGAGCCGCGCGGTGGCGGGCTGGGGTGGGACTGTGACTGCTGGTGATTTTCGCGGCGCTCCGACGACTGCCCGCGGGACTGGGCAAAGCTGCCGTGCTGCGAGGTCGCCCCCTCGCCCCGCTGCTGGAGTGCAGAGCCGGCCTGCTCGCTCGCCGTGGTCGGCAGAACCGGGGCCGGCTGGGCGGCAGCGGCGCGGGCGAAATCGGGATCGGCGCTGCTCATCGCGACCGACAGGCCGGTGTCTTCGGACCGGAACTGCAGCCGGACCGGGCCGAATTCCTGATGCGCCAGCGTGATCGAAACCGCTTGCGGCGCAAGCGCCTCGCGCGCGGCGGACAAACGCTCGATCAGCGCACCGAAATCGTGCGGGCGGACTTGCGAGACCGGGCTGGCCGCGAAGTTTGGCGCGGCTGGCTGCTGGGACGGCGTAGCCGACGTGATGGCAACCTGATCGGACGCGAGCAGCTCGGCTTCAACCGGGATCCGCGCTTCATCGCGGGCCATCCGGGCCATGGCAACGCGCGGCAGGTTTATCGCCAGACGAACCGCTTCGGCCGGAAGCGGGGTGGGGGTGACGGGTTGCGGCAGCGGCGCGGCCGGGTCCGGGGTCGCCGCCTTGGTTCCATCCAGCGCAGGCCGCATCACCGGGGTGCCGGGCTTTTGCGCGGGACCGACCAGCTCGGCCAACACCGGCGCAACCGGAAAGTCTGCCGTCGGTGTCGCCGGGGCCTGGGCACGGTGGCGCTCCAGCTGGGCGCGGGCCTGGTCGCTGGCGCTGGCGGGAAGGTCGGGAATGGTGCGGTGCGCCGGGCCCTGCGCCTTGCTCGGGGCCTGATCGGGCAGGTCGCCCTTCGGCTTCGCGGTCAACGGCTCGGACACTGGAATGGCTTCAGGCTTGGGGATCGCGAGCGGTGCCGGATCGGGCAGCTTTACCGCCAGGACTTCGGAAACCGGGACGGGCTCGACCGGCTTAACCGCGATCGGCTCCGATACCGGCGGCTTCGCGTCCGCCACGGGCTCAGGCAGCGCTGCTTCGGCGGCGTCGACCGGCTCATCGCGCAGCGCGCCGGCTGGATTGACGGCATCCGGCTTGATCCGCTCCATGACCGGATGCGGGTGGCCGGATCTCGACTTTCCGCCATGGGGCTTGGGCGCGGGGATCGTGTCGGGATCGGAGACCGGATCGGCCTTGGCGTTGGCGACTGCGACAACCGGCAAGCCGGGCGGCAGGATATTGCCGGGGATTGCCGGTTCGGCCGGGATCGCAGTCAGGTCCGGCTGGGTCGGCACTGCTGGAACAGCGAGAACAGCGGAACCTCCCGGCAGGCTCGCATCCCCCGCCTGAACCGCCAGAAAAGCGCCGAAATCCGCGCCTTCCGTGCCAGTCTTGGCCGGCGATGCGGTTCCATCACCGGGCATGATGCAGGCGGGGCTGGCGGCAGCGGGGGTGGACTGGATCATCGGCAGGCTCCTTGCGGGCGGGGGTTGCCAGTCACTATTCAAGGCCCGTGCCAACCGCGCGGCGGCTGCCCAGAACCGGAGTCTGGAGCCGCTGGGCCAGCGCGCGTTCACCCGCCTTGGCGCGGTCTTCGACCGCGGCGCGGCGGCGTTCGGCCAGGGCCAGGTCCTGCTGCTTGCGATCGGCCATGGCGCGGGCCTGCGCGGCGTCGCCCAGGGTGGTGGCCGAGATGCCCGACAGGCCGGCGACGAATTGGCTGAGCTGACGCAGCTCAAGCCCATCGCGCAGCGTGGTGCGGCCGCGATAGTCGCCCGCCATTGCGGCGGTCCGCGCGGCCAGCGCCTCGAGCTGGGTCAGGGTGCTTTCAGCTTGCGCTGCCTCAAGCGCGGCGGTTTTCCTGGCGTGCGCGCGGACCGTTTCGAGCCGTCGCAACCGCCGGATCCGCGCCGCTTCAGCCCGCATCGCCGAGCAGTGCTTCGAGCGCGGCCACACTGGCGGAAAAGTCGACCGTGCTGCGGGCGGGCTGACCCAGGAACCGGGTCAGCGCGCCGTGCATCGCGATCGCCCGGTCGAGCTGCGGATCGGCCCCGGCGCGATAGGCGCCCATCAGAACCAGGTCGCGGTTCGCCTCGTAACTTGCGGTCAAGGCGCGAAATTCGCGGGCGAGGGCATTGTGCCGTTCGGACACGATGTCGGCCATCACCCGGCTCAGCGAGGCGGCGATGTCGATCGCCGGATACTGCCCGCGCTGGGCCAGATCGCGGCTGAGCACGACATGGCCGTCGAGGATCGAGCGGGCGGTATCGACCACCGGATCGTCCTGGTTGTCGCCATCGGCGAGCACGGTGTAGATCCCGGTGATCGAGCCGCCGCTCGTCGCCGAATTGCCGGCCCGTTCGACCAGCTTGGTAATCGTTGCCAGCGCCGAGGGCGGATAACCCCGCGCCGCGCCGGGTTCACCCAGCAGCAGCGCGATCTCGCGCGCGGCGTGGGCGACGCGGGTCAGGCTGTCCATGATCAGCACCACCTTGCGGCCTTGCTCGCGGAACTGTTCGGCCAGGCTGGTCGCCAGCAAGGCCCCGCGCAGCCGCAGGTTGGGGGCATGATCGGCCGGAACCGCGACGACGACGGTGCGCTCACGCTTGTCGCGGCCCATGTGCCGCTCGACGAAATCGGAAACCTCGCGGGCGCGTTCGCCGATCAGGCCGACCACCACGATCTCGGCTTCGGCCCCGGTGGCGATCATGTCGAGCAGGACCGACTTGCCGACGCCCGAACCGGCCATGATCCCGATTCGCTGGCCGACCCCGAAGGTGGTGAGCGCGTTAAGCGCCCGCACGCCGGTATCGAAGTGTTGCCGGACCGGGCTGCGATCGAGCGCACCGGTGCGGACGCCGCCCGCAGGCCAGGCCAGCCGCGAATGAACCGGCTCGCCGCCGTCGATTGGCTTGCCCTCGCCATCGACTGCGCGGCCCAG
>CALCQB010000007.1 GCA_937897535.1 uncultured Novosphingobium sp.
GCACGCTGCAAATGGCGATGAGCGGCCTGCGCGAACTGTCGACCATCCAGACGCCCCCTGTGGACCGCCTCGCGGTGCGCACCTACGTGATGGAATGGGACGACATGGTGATGCGCGAGGCGCTGCTGCGCGAGCATCACCGCGGCGGACAGAGCTTCATCGTCGTCCCCCGGATCGCCGATATGCCCGAGGTCGAGGACTGGCTGCACAAGACCGTGCCAGAGATCCGCTACATTTCCGCTCACGGCCAGATGGCGGCGAGCGAAGTCGAAGAGCGGATGAGCGCGTTCTACGAGAAGAAGTACGAAGTGCTGCTTTCAACCACGATCGTCGAAAGCGGGCTCGACATTCCCAGCGCCAACACGATTATCATCCACCGGGCCGACCGGTTCGGGCTCGCCCAGCTTTACCAGCTGCGCGGGCGGGTCGGCCGGGCGAAACTTCGCGCCTATGCGTACCTTACCACGCTGGCAGACAACCAGCTGTCCGAAGTCGCGGAAAAGCGGCTCAAGGTGCTGGGCGATCTCGACAGTCTGGGGGCCGGCTTCCAGCTCGCCAGCCATGATCTCGACATCCGCGGCGCCGGCAACTTGCTGGGTGATGAGCAATCCGGCCACATCCGCGAGGTCGGGTTCGAACTGTACCAGTCGATGCTGGAGGATGCGATTCTCGCGGCCAAGGCCGGCGAGATGGGGCTGGCACGCGAACGCCATTCGCTCAACCCGCAGATCACCGTCGATGCGCCGATCATGATCCCCGAGAGCTATGTGCCCGATCTAACCGTCCGGATGGCGCTTTACCGCCGCCTCAACGATGCCGAGGACCAGGCGGAAATCGAATCGCTCTCGGCGGAGATGATCGACCGGTTCGGCCCGCTGCCCCAGCCGACCGTCAACCTTGTCAAGCTGATCCAGATCAAGCGCCAGGCGATCGAGGCAAATATTTCGAAGATCGACGTCGGCGCGAAGGGATCGCTGGTCTCGTTCCACAACGACCAGTTCCCCGATCCCGCCGGGCTGTTCGCCTATGCCGAGCGGCTGGCGGGTACGATCAAGCTGCGCCCCGACAGCAAGATCGTGGTGGTCCGCGTCTGGGGCAGCGCCGAAGCGCGGCTCAACGGTCTGTTCCAGCTGACGAAGGGTCTGAGCCAGATCGCGCGAAAGGCGAAGTAATTCCTCCCCTTTGCGGGTGGCATTATCTTCGAGCCAGCACCGCGAACTCGGCCGCGCCCAGCGGCTGGGCTCGCAGGAACCCCTGATAGAATGCGCAGCCCTCATTCGCCGCCAGCTGGCGCTGGGCCTCGGCCTCGACCCCCTCGGCGATCACCGCCAGATCGAGCGCCCCGGCCATT
>CALCQB010000008.1 GCA_937897535.1 uncultured Novosphingobium sp.
TTGCGCAGGTGCGAGACCAGGACGCCGTTGATGTAGGTGGTGTGTTCCTGATCGGTATTGGTCCCGACATTGCCGGAAAATTCGCTGTCCTCGACATAGAGCATGGTCTGACCGCTCGGTACGAACAGCGCGTTCTTGCCGCCGAAGATCTTCGCCCGGCGGATCACCACGCTGAACAGCCCGGGCGGAGCGCCGCCGAACCCCTCGATCTGCAGCGCCCCCTTGGGCTGGATCGCGCCGGGGAAGTCGAGCGCGATGTCGCTCATCTCGAAATGGACCCGGGCCTGGCCGAAATCGAACAGGCGCAGGTCGATCGTCGCCCATTGATCGGCGCTGCGGAAGGTCACCTGCCGGCCCGGCACCGACGAGCGCAGGATGTACTGCGTGCCCTGGAGCGGCCCGACGATCTGCGGCAGCCACGGCGCGAACGGATAGACGCAGGGGTTGCCGGCGCTGTCGGTCGCCTCGAACACGATCTCGAACCCGCCGGTGGCGCGTCCGCCGAGGTTGTCCTTGGCGTTGTTGGCGTAAACCTCCCGCCCGGCCGCGCGCGAGGCGTCGCACTTGACGAACAGCCGGTTGGCCGGACGGCGCAGCCCCTGCATCGGCATGTAGAACGGATAGGTGCCCGCCGCGATCGGCGGGGCGATCGGTTGGACAGGCGGTGCGGACGGCGCTGGAGCTGCTGAATTGACCGAGGCAGTCGAACCGGCGGCCAGTGCCCCCGCCAGGATGGATAGCGCAACGCCCCAACCCCGCCAGGAACCTTGCGCAATCGGCATGGCGAATTGATCCTTCATGCTGCCCTTTCCGTTCCGACTCCGTCACCCTGAACTTGTTTCAGGGTCCATTGCGCCGCCAAGCCGCAACGTAGGACCGCACCCATAGCCTGCGGTTGGCTAACATCGGGTTTGCATACCACGATCAGGTCATGTGGCACGGTGGACCCTGAAACAAGTTCAGGGTGACGGTGGAGGGGATGTTGCGCGAGGCGCGCCGAGGCGGCATAGCGCCCGCACTATGCACGACATCAAGTTCATCCGCGAAAACCCCGCAGCTTTCGACGCCGGACTGGCGCGCCGGGGGGTGGAGCCACTGTCCGCCTCGATCCTGTCGCTCGATACCGAACGGCGGTCGGTGGCGACCCGGATGCAGGAAGCGCAGGGCCAGCGCAACGATGCCTCAAAGCTGATCGGCGCGGCGATGGGGCGCGGCGACAAGGATGAGGCGGAACGCCTGAAGGCCGAGGTCGCAACCCTGAAAGACATCCTTCCTGCGCTCGAAGCCGATGAGAAAGAACTGACGGCGCGGTTGCAGGACGAGCTGGCCCGCCACCCCAACTTGCCCGACGCCGACGTCCCCGACGGCGAGGACGAAACCCAGAACGTCGAAGTATCGCGCTGGGGCACCCCGCGCCAGTTCAACTTCGCTCCGAAGGAACACGCCGACCTCGGCCCCGCGCTCGGGCTCGATTTCGAGACCGGCGCGCTGATTTCGGGTGCGCGGTTCACCTTCCTGCGCGGCCAGATGGCGCGGTTGCAGCGGGCGCTCGGGCAGTTCATGCTCGATCACCAGACGAGCGTGAACGGCTACACCGAGAACGCCACCCCGCTGCTGGTGCGCGAAGAGGCGCTGTTCGGGACCGGGCAGTTGCCCAAGTTCGCCGAGGACAATTTCCAGACCACCGACGGGCGCTGGCTGATCCCGACCGCCGAGGTCTCGCTGACCAACTCGGTCCGCGAGCAGATCCTGGCCGAGAGCGCACTCCCGATCCGGCTGACCGCGCTGACCCCGTGTTTTCGTAGTGAGGCCGGGGCGGCGGGGAAGGATACGCGCGGCTATATCCGCCAGCACCAGTTCGAGAAGGTCGAGCTGGTCACGGTGTGCAAGCCCGAGGATTCAGCCGCCGAGCATGAGCGGATGGTCAGGGCCGCCGAGTCGATCCTTGAGGCGCTTGAGCTGCCTTACCGCAAGGTGCTGCTCTGCGCCGGAGACATGGGCTTCACCGCCCGCAAGACCTTCGATCTCGAGGTCTGTTTGCCCGGCCAGGACACCTACCGCGAGATCAGCTCGATCTCCAACTGCGGCGATTTCCAGGCCCGGCGGATGAATGCGCGCTATCGGCCCGAGGGGCAGAAAGGCACCGAATTCGTCCACACCCTCAACGGCTCGGGCCTCGCGGTCGGGCGGACGCTGGTCGCGGTGCTGGAGAATTACCAGCAGGAAGACGGCTCGGTAACGGTGCCCGAGGTGCTGCTGCCCTATATGGGCGGGATCACCGCGCTGGTGGTTCAATGAAGCGAGACTTGGACCTGATTCGAGAGTTGATGCTCTTGATCGAGGCAAAGTGTGAGCCGGAAGGAATTTTTGGCCGCAACTTTGAGGTTGAAGGACACGACTATGTGGAAGTAATGGGCCATCTTAATCTAATGTCGGATGCGAATTTTATTTTCGCCGAACAGTCTAGGACTAGCACTGGCAGAATCATCGCTACCGAAATCGTTTTTGATTTGACTTGGAGTGGCCACGAATTCCTCGACACAATACGAGATCCTGAAATTTGGAGAAAGACAAAATCGATCTCAAGGAAAATTGGGTCAAGTAGCTTCGACTTTGTAATAGAGATTGCAAAGGGCCTTGTCAGGGATAACTTGCAAACCTTGGGATTTTCGGCCTGATGCGCATCCTCCTCACCAACGACGACGGCATCCACGCCCCCGGGCTTGAGGTGCTCGAACGGATCGCGCGGGCGTTCTCGAACGACATCTGGATCGTCGCCCCGGCCGAGGAGCAATCGGGCGCGGGGCATTCGCTCACGCTCGGCCGCCCGGTCCGGCTGCGGCAGTTCGACGCGCGGCGCTTTGCCGTATCCGGCACGCCGACCGACGCGGTGATGATGGCGCTGCGCAAGGTCATGCCGGGCCCGCCCGACCTGCTGCTGTCCGGCGTCAACCGCGGGGCCAACCTGGGCGACGACGTGACCTATTCGGGCACCGTCAGCGCCGCGATCGAAGGCGCGCTGGCGGGGATCCGCTCGATCGCGCTGAGCCAGGTCTATGCCAAGGAAGGCATGGGCGATGCCGTGCCGTTCGCCGCCGCCGAGGAATGGGGGGCCAAGGCGATCGCGCCGCTGCTGGGGGTACCGTTCGCTCCGCGCACCTTGGTCAACGTCAACTTCCCGGCCATCCCGGCGGAAGAAGTCCAGGGCATCCGCGTAGTTCGCCAAGGATTTCATGACTATGCGCGCGGATCAGTGGTTGAAGGAACCGATCCAAGGGGCTACCCATACTTCTGGTTCGGGCTGCATGGGATCGAGCATACCGCCGGCCATGCAACCGATCTGGAGGCCATTCAGGATGGGTACGTTTCGGTGACGCCGCTGCAGCTCGATTTCACCCACGAGGCTTCGCTGGCGGAACTCGCCGGGCGTTACAGCGGGTGAAGCGGCTCGCCGCCCTCGGTCTGGCGCTGGCGGCTTTGACGGCCGCGCCGCTGCTGGCCGAGGACAAGGCACCCGATCCCAAGACCGAAACCGAGCACGTCGTAAAATCGGGCGAGACGCTCGGCGGTATCGCAAGCCGCTCCGAAGTGCCCCGCGTGCTGATCATCGAGGCCAACGGCCTGAAGGCGCCCTATGCGGTGCGGGCCGGGCAGAAGCTGGTGATCCCGCGCCGCCGCAGCCACACGGTGAAAGAGGGTGAAACCGGCTTTTCGATCGCGATGGACTACGGCGTGCCGTGGACCGCGATCGCCGCCGCCAACGGGCTGAAGGTCGGCGATCCGGTCAAGACCGGGCAGAAGCTCGCGATCCCGACCGTTTCGGCCAAGGCGGTCGCCACCGCACCCGTGCCCAGCCCGAGCCCCTCGCCCAGCGCCAGTCCGGCCCCGCTGGCCGATACCCCCGCGCCGAAGTTCGCCTGGCCGCTGGCGGGCAAGGTCCGCCGCCCGTTCCTCGCCGCCGGGTCCAAGGACGGCCCGCACGAGGGGATCGACCTGCTCGCTCCCGAAGGCAGCGCGGTGCGCGCCAGCGCAGCCGGCAAGGTGATCTTCGCCGGGCAAGGGCCAGAGGAATACGGCCTGACCGTGATCCTGTTCCACGGCGGGCGCTGGACCACGACCTATTCGTTCCTGTCCAAGGTCACCGTCAAGGAAGGCGATGAGGTCAAGGCCGGGGAGCGGATCGGGCTGGTCGGCGAAACCGGCATGGCGACCGAACCGCAGCTGCACTTCGAGGTGCGCAAGAACCGGGTGCCGCTGGATCCGGTCAAGCTGCTGCCCAAGGCGGTTCAACCAAAAACGAAGAAATAGACCTTCCTTGGCCCTTCCCCGGTGGGGAAGGGTTGGGATGGCGGTTCCATGCCAGCGTCGAGCCCCCACCCCAACCCCTCCCCGCCGGGGAGGGGCGCAAGTCTAGCCCATTGCCCAGAACACCGCGCCCATCGCCAGATAGGCCAGCACGAATGCCGCGCTGTCCCGCACCATC
>CALCQB010000009.1 GCA_937897535.1 uncultured Novosphingobium sp.
CAGGAAACCGTGATGCGGGCCTGGGCTGCGCGCGAGCGCTATCAGCCCGATACCAACATGCGGGCCTGGACCTTCACGATCCTGCGCAACCATTTCCTCAACGATCTGCGCCGTGCGAGCCGGACCACCGAACTGGTCGATGACGGGATCGACCTTCCGGGGATGGTCTCCCCCCCGGCCCAGGAAGACGCGGTTCACGTCAGCGATCTGGAGGCCGCGTTGCTGCGCTTGCCCGATGACCGCCGCGAGGCATTGCTACTGGTCGGCGCCGGGGGGTTTTCCTATGACGAAGCCGCAGATATCTGCGGGGTGCCCGCCGGTACGATCAAGAGCCGGGTTGCCCGGGGCCGGGCGCAATTGACCGGAATTCTGGGCGAGGATCCGGCCGGCGATCAGGCGTGATTGGCCACCCGGCTCAGCCCGGGTATGTCCAGATCGATCCGCGCGCCAGGTTTTCTGCCGCGAATTCCCAGTTCAGCAGCCGCTTCAATACAGCCTCGACATAAGCCTTCCGGTCGTTCTTGCGATCGAGGTAATAGGCGTGCTCCCAGACATCGATGGTCAGCAACGGAATTGCGTCGCCGCCGAGCGGGCATCCGGCGTCATGAGTGGTCTCGATGGTCAGCGCACCGTTGTGGCCGGCCAGAAGCCAGACCCAGCCCGACCCGAAATGATCGGCTGCCTGGGCTGTCAGCTGTTCGGTGAGCTTATCATGCGAGCCGAAAGCGCTCGCGATCCGCGCGGCCAGTTCCTCGCCCGGCATTGCCGCTGTCGGTGCCAGGCTCATCCAGTAGAAACCGTGGTTCCAGACCTGGGCGGCCTGATTGTAGAGCTTCTGGTCATTCCCCGCGGCAGTGCGGACAATCTTTTCCAGCGGTGCATCTTCGAGGTCGCTGCCCGCAACCAGGGCGTTGGTCTTGTCGACATAGGCCTTGTGGTGCTTGCCATGGTGCAGCTGCAAGGTTTCTGCGCCGATCACCGGTGCAAGGGCGTCTTGCGCATAGGGCAAGTCCATAAGCGTGATAGCCATCAGCGATCTCCTTTGAAAACGGGCGGGCCAGACGTGACTTGGGGGCGGCAGATTCGCGACTGCCACCCCCAAGACCGGATCAGCCCTGCCTAGCCGACGGGGCGGCTAAGGGCCTTTGCTTGCGATCAACGAACCGAGCCGCGGCGGAACAGGTTCACGATGGCAAGCAGGATAACCGCGCCCAGGAACGAGCTGAGCAGCGACATGGCGTCAAACGAGCCCGAGGTGATCGGCGCGCCACCGATCAGCGGCGAAACGATGAAACCGGCCAGTACCGCGCCGACGATGCCCACGACCACATTGAGCAGCAAGCCCTGCTGACCGTCGGTGCGCATCACGATGCTCGCCAGCCAGCCGATGATGCCGCCGACGATCAAGATTAGGATGAGAGTCATGGAGTGTGTCCCTTCGTGCTGTAGCTGCTGTAGCTGAAGCAGGAACGACGGGCCGAGGGTTCGGTTCCCTGGGTTGCGTACAACACGCAACTCTTGCCCGGTGCCGGGCGTTGGGCAGGAATGAAATCACCTGGCCCCTGGCGCTCCGCCGCATTGATCGTCAATTCCCACAGCCGGCGTGGTGCCGGCCTGTTCGGCGTCGCGCGCGAAAAGTTGCGCGCCGCCGGCGTGCCGCTGGTCCGCGAAGTAGCCGAACGCGATCCGGCAAAGATGCGCGCACGCGTGGAAGAAGCGGTGGCGAGCGGCATCGAGCTGATCATAGTCGGCGGCGGTGACGGGAGCATTTCGGGCACGATCGGGTCGCTTCGGGATACCGGCAGCACGTTCGCGGCCTTGCCCTTGGGTACGGCCAACAGCTTTGCCCGGACCCTCGGGATCGGGGCCAATCTCGACGAAGCGGTCGCGGCGATCGCCGATGGCGAAAGCCAATGGGTCGACCTGGCCGAGCTCGATGGTCACATGTTTGCCAACAGCGCTGCGATCGGGCTGTCGCCGATCATCGGGGATACCATTCCGCCCCGGCTCAAGCGCTATCTGGGCCGGGTCGGCTATCTGGTCTGGGCGCTCAGGACGATGCTGCGCTTCCGCCCATTCCGGCTGGAGGTCGACTGCGACGGAGAACAGCATCGCTGCTGGTCGACCGAGGTCCGCCTGCTCAACGGCCGCTATGCCGGGGGGATCGAGCTTAGCGCGGATGCCGACCTCGAAGATGGCAACATAATCGTCCAGGTGAT
>CALCQB010000010.1 GCA_937897535.1 uncultured Novosphingobium sp.
CCGCCGGGCGAGATCGACCACCGGCACGTCGCTGAGCTCGGCCCAGACCTCGGTCGCGACCATGCCGTCTTTGGCATCGACCGCGACGACGATCCCGCCGGGAAATTCAGCCGCCATGTCTTTCACGAACTGCGGATCCTTGAGCGCGGCCGAACCCATCACCACCCGGCTGACGCCCAGATCGAACCAGCCCGCAACCGCCTCGCGGGTGCGGATCCCGCCGCCCAGCTGGACGTGGCCCGGGAACGCCTCGAGAATGCTTTCGACCGCCGCGCGGTTCTCGGCCCGGCCCGCGAATGAGCCGTCGAGATCGACCACATGCAGGAACTGCGACCCGGCTTCGGCAAACAGCAGCGCCTGCGCCGCGGGGTTGTCGCCATAGACCGTGGCGCGATCCATATCGCCCTCAGCCAGGCGCACGACCTGTCCGCCCTTGAGGTCGATGGCGGGGAATACAATCATGGCTTCCACTCCAGAAACCGCGCGAGCAGCGCCAGCCCATAGGCCTGGCTCTTCTCGGGATGGAACTGCACCCCGACCACATTGTCGCGCGCCACCGCCGCGACCAGCCCGCCACCATGGTCGGTCATCGCCGCGATATGGCGGCCCTGCTCGGGAACGAAGTGGTACGAATGCAGGAAATAGGCCTCGCCCGGCTCGACCAGCGCGGCGTGGCTGGTCAGCTCGACATCGTTCCAGCCCATGTGCGGGATTTTGATCGCGGGATCGGTCCGTTCGATCGCGCGGACCTCGCCGCCGATCCAGCCGAGGCCGGGGGTGCTGCCATGCTCGACCCCGCGGTCGGCCAGCAACTGCATTCCGACGCAAATCCCCAGGAACGGCGCGCCGCCGACCTCGACCCGCTCGGCCATCGCCTCGATCAGACCGGGGATCGCGCGCAGACCCTCGGCGCAGGCCTTGAAGCTGCCGACGCCGGGCAGAACGATCCGGTCGGCGGCGCGGACCACGTCAGGGTTGGCGGTAACGGTGACATTCTCCGCCCCGGCGGCCTTCAGCGCGTTGGCGACCGAGTGGAGATTGCCCGCGCCGTAATCGACGAGAGCAAGAACTTCAGCCATGCTGAATCTCCCGCTGATGCGGGGGCAACACCGGCCCGCTCCCCCGGCCCAACCACCCGTTGAAGGTACCCTGTGGGCGGTTGGGCCGGGGGAGCGGGCCGGTGTTGCAAGCCAGACGCGGATGCGGCTGGCTACCCACCAAGGACACCCTTGGTGCTGGGAATGGCCCCCGCCTTGCGCGGGTCAAGTTCCACCGCCTGCCGCATCGCCCGGGCGAAGCCCTTGAAGATGCCTTCGCAGATGTGGTGGTTGTTGCTGCCGTAGAGCAGCTCGATATGCAGCGTGATCCCGACCGCCTGGGCGACCGACTGGAACCAGTGCTCGAACAGTTCGGTGTCCATTTCGCCGAGCCGTTCCTGGCTGAACTTCGCGTTCCAGACCAGCCACGGCCGCCCCGAAATGTCGAGCGCGACCCGGCACAACGCCTCGTCCATGGGGCTGTAAGCGGTGCCGTAGCGCCCGATCCCGCCCTTGTCGCCCAGCGCCGCGAGGATCGCCTGACCGATCGCGATCGCACTGTCTTCGGTGGTGTGGTGCTGGTCGACGTGGAGGTCGCCCTTGATGTGGCATTTGAGGTCGATCAGCGAGTGGCGGCTGAACTGCTCGATCATGTGATCGAGGAAGCCGATCCCGGTCGAAACGTCAAAGGCCCCGGTCCCGTCGAGATTGACCTCGACCAGGATGTCGGTTTCGTGGGTTTTCCGCGCAATGCGTGCTGTCCGCATGGGCTGGCCTATAAGCGGGAAAATGACGGGCGCAAGCGCTTTGCCCTTGACCCTGCGGGGTCGCAACGCCACTTGTCCCCTTATGAGCGACACCGCGCCCGACAGCCTGATCCCCTATGACGAAATCGTGCAGGAAGCGCTGCGCGCGGTGGTCGGCCGGGTGCTGGGGCAGGTCGTGGCAACCGGTGGGACCTTGCCGGGTGACCATCACTTCTACATCACCTTCAAGACCGGCGCGCCCGGGGTGGATATCCCGAACCACCTGAAAGAGCGCTTTCCCGACGAGATGACGATCGTCCTGCAGAACAAGTTCTGGGACCTGGTGGTCGAGGAAGAGCGGTTCTCGGTCGGGCTGTCGTTCAACCAGCTGCCGTCCAAGCTGGTGATCCCGTTCTCGGCGATCACCGCTTTCGTCGATCCGGCGGTCGACTTCGGGCTGCAGTTCCAGGCTGCGGTCAGCGACGAAGACCTGCCCGAGCACGAAGAAGCCGAAAACGATGCGCCGGCCGCCACCGCCGACGATGGCTCGAACGTGGTGACCGTGGACTTCGGCCGGAAGAAGTAATGGCCGACAACCGCCTGATCCGGCAGATCGCGCGCGGTAACGGCGGCAAGCTGCTCAACACCGCGATCGACACGCTGCTGCCGCTCGACGCCGCCAAGACCGGACGCAAGTCGCTGCTCGGCGGGATTGCCGGGGTGGTCGCGGTGCGGGTCGCGACTCGTTCGGTTCCGGGGGCGATCCTGGTCGGCGGGGCGGTGATCGCCAAGCGGCTCTATGACCGCCGCCGCGAAGGGTCGGTTGCGGCAAAGAGTGCGCAAAAGGCCAAGCCCAAGGCTTGATTTGCACCCCCGCTATGCGCCATCAGCGCGCATGGATTCAAGCGATACCCTCCAGCGCCGCGGACTGATGTTCATCCTGTCTTCGCCCTCGGGTGCGGGCAAGACCACGATCAGCCGGATGCTGCTGGACCGCGATGGCGAAATCGCCCTGTCGGTTTCTGCCACGACCCGGCCGAAGCGCCCCGGTGAAATCGAAGGAGTGCATTATCACTTCGTCGATTCCGCCACGTTCGACCGGATGGTCGAAGCCGACGAATTCTATGAATGGGCCACGGTGTTCGGCCACAGCTACGGCACCCCCAAGGCCCAGATCCGCGCGGGCCTCAAAATTGGGCAGGACTTCCTGTTCGATATCGACTGGCAAGGCACCCAGCAGCTCTACCAGAAGGACCAGCAGGACGTGGTCCGGGTGTTCATCCTGCCGCCCAGCCTTGACGAACTGCAGCGCCGCCTGACCGGGCGCGGAACCGACAGCCCCGAGGTGATCGCCGCGCGAATGGAGCGGGCCCGCGCCGAGATCAGCCACTGGGACGGCTATGACTATGTCGTGATCAACGATGATATCGAAGCCTGCTACACCCAGGTCTGCGAAATCCTCCACGCCGAACGGATCAAGCGCGCCCGCCAGACCGGGCTGATCGGGTTCGTGCGCGAACTGATGAAGGACTAGCCGTAGCTGGAAAACTGTGGCTATTTGAGCATCACGTGCCGATTGAGATGTTCCACTACGCGTCGCACCAGTTCAGTGCCTTCCCGCCGTTTTAGACGACGCAGCAAGGCCTTCTCCATTGCATTCATGGTTTCGTAGGGGCGACGAGCAAGGAGCCCCGCTGCGGTGAGCGGGGGTCGCGCTTTCTTGGATTTTGGCATGATCCCTAGGTGGGTGTTGTCCCCTTGTGGGTCAAGGCCAGCCAGCCCGCGCCGTATCGACCTCCGCCACCAGCACCCGGCCGAGCGGGGCCTTGGCCGCTTCGACCGCATCGGAACTCGGCGCAACCAGCATGAACAGGTGCCTACCTGCGGGCCCGCCGAGCATGCAGGCATAGCAGGGCAGGCCCTGCGTTTCGATCACCGCGAGCACCTCGCCGCCCGGCGCGATCAGCGCGCATTCGGGGGCGAGCGGATTGGCGATCCAGACCGCGCCCGAGGCATCGAGACAGATCCCGTCGGGTACGCGCGGCCAGGTCGACGCGAAGAGGCGGCGGCCCGAAAGCGTCCCATCCGCGCCGATATCGAACAGGCTCAGCCGGCCGCCCAGCGTTTCGGCCACCACCATGGTCAGCCCGTCGGGCTTGATCACCATGCCGTTGGGGAAGCTGAACAACTCGCCCGGCGCGGCATCGCTGACCTGGCCGTCGGGCTGGACCAGCGCGAGGCCAGTCTGCGGGTGGTCGGCGATCACGCTTTCAGGGCCACGCGCGCGTAGTTCGGCATCGAGATCGAACCCGAAATTGCCGACATAGGCCCGGCCCTGGCCATCGACGACCATGTCGTTGCAGAGGAACGCCGAATGCCCGGTCAGGTCGGCATGCCGCGCGAATCGCCCGTCAGGCCAGCGCCGCCAGACTTCGCGCAGCTCCATCCGCACCACCAGCAGCGAGCCATCGGGCATCCACCCGAGGCCCGATGGCCGGCCTTCGAGCGCGAGCTCGGTGCGCAGGTCGCCCTCGAGCGAGACCGAGCAGACCTTGCTCGCGTAGAAATCAGAGAACCACAGGCGGCCCTGATGCCAGCGCGGCGCTTCACCGAAGTAGATCCCCTCGGCGAGGGTCTGAACTTTTCGCATCATAAGGCTACGTCCCCTAACTCCCCTCCCCGATGGGGAGGGGTTGGGGGTGGGGGTTCCACGCCCGTGAGCCGAGAACCCCCATCCCAACCCTTCCCCGCCGGGGAAGGGCTTCACGTTTACGCTGTGTACAGGCCATCAATGCCCCGAAGGGTCATTGAACACTTCGGGGATCCAGCCGTTGACGATCCCGCCGTCGATCGGGATCGTGGTGCCGACCACATAGTCACCCGCGCGGCTGGCGAGATAGATCGCCCCGCCGGCAATATCCTCGGCCACGCCGATCCGGGCATAGGGGATGCCCCGCGCGCTGCCTTCGGGGTTTTTCGCGGCGGCCTTGTTCATCTCGCTGGGATAGGCTCCCGGCGCGATGCAGGTGACCACGATGTTGTCCTTGATCAGCCGCGCCGCCATCCGCTTGGTCAAGTGGACCACCGCGGCCTTGCTGGCCTGGTAGGAATAGGTTTCCCACGGGTTGGGCCGCAGCCCGTCGATCGAGGCGATGTTGATCACCTTGGCCGGGCGGTCGAACGATCCCGCGGCCTTGAGCAGCGGGAACAGCTTTTGCGTGAGGAAGAACAGTGACTTGACGTTGAGGTCCATGACCTTGTCCCAGCCCGCTTCGGGAAACTGTTCGAAATCCGCGCCCCAGGCGGCCCCGGCATTGTTGACCAGGATGTCGAGCCGGGTTTCACGCTCGGCCAGCGCCTCGGCCAGGCGTTTGATCTCGTCCATCTGCGAAAGATCGCCGGGCAGGCCGATCACCTTGCCGGGATACTGCGCCTCAAATTCGGCCAGCGTCTCGGCGATCTGCTCGCGCTTGCGGGCGGTGATATAGACCTTCTCGCAACCCGCGGCGAGGAAGCCTTCGAGCAGCATCTTGCCGATCCCGCGCGATCCGCCGGTGATCAGCGCGATCTTGCCTTCAAGGCTGAAGAGTTTCGCAAAATCCATGTCGTCTCTCCTCAATAGCCGCTCAGCTGCGCGACCCGTTCGGCGTGATAGTAGGCATCGCCCATGAACTCGGCCAGCGCCCGGTCGCGCTTCATATAGAGGCCGATGTCGTATTCGTCGGTCATCCCGATCCCGCCATGCATCTGGACGCCTTCCTTGACCGCGAGGCCTGCCGCCTTGCCGGCCTTGGCCTTGGCGACCGAGACCATCAGTTCGGCCTTTTCGCTGCCGGCATCGAGCAACTGCTGGGCCTTGATCACCGCCGCGCGGGCGATTTCGAGTTCGGAATAGAGGTGCGCGGCGCGGTGCTGCAGGCCCTGGAACTCGCCGATCAACTTGCCGAACTGCTTGCGCTGCTTGAGGTAGGTGGTGGTCATCTCGAAGCTGCCCATCGCGACCCCGACGCTCTCCGCTGCCGCTCCGACCCGCCCGGCATTGAGCACCCGATTCAACACTTCGCGTCCGCCGTCGACTTCGCCGATCACCGCATCGGCATCGAGCTGGACCGCATCGAGCGTGACGTGCGCGGCCTGGGCGCTATCGACCAGCCGGACCACGTCGAGGCTCACACCCGAGGAATCGCGCGGCACCGCGAACAGGGTAATCCCGTCATTGTCGTCATCCGCGCCAGCGGTCCGCGCGGCGACCACCAGCATGTCGGCGCTGCCACCCTGAACCACGAAGGCCTTGTTGCCGGACAGCTTGAAGCCGTTGCCCGAACGCTCGGCGCGGGTCCTGATCCGCTCGGGCCGATGCTTGGGTCCTTCGTCGATCGCGACTGCGAAGACGCTGTCACCGGTCAGCAGTCCGGGCAGGTACCGGCCCTTGAGCTCGGCCGAGCCCGCACCCAGCGCGGCTGCCGCCATGACCGAACTGGTCAGGAACGGCGAGGGGGTGAGGTTGCGGCCGATCTCCTCGAGCACGATCCCGGCTTCGACATGGCCCATCCCCAACCCGCCATCGGCCTCGCCGACGAGAATTCCGGTCAGGCCGAGTTCGGCGAACTGCTTCCACAAGGCATGGCCGAAGCCGTCCTTGCAATCGATGTCGCGGAAATGGCGCAGCTGCTTGGCGATATTGCCTTCGTCGGCCAGGAATCCGCGCGCGGTATCGGCCAGCATTGCCTGATCTTCGGTGTGGTACAGTGGCATGAATCAGGCTCCCGGCAGATCGAGGATGCGTTTGGAAATGACGTTGAGCATGACCTCGCTGGTGCCGCCCTCGATCGAATTGGCCTTGGTCCGCAACCAGCTGCGCGCCTTGGAACCACCGTTCGAGCCTTCGCTGTCCCATTCGAGCGCAGCCGAGCCGCCAGCCGCCATCAGCAGCTCGTGACGGCGCTTGTTGAGCTCGGTCCCGGCGTATTTCATCATGTTGGGCTGGGCCGGATGGGCCTTGCCGACCTTGATCTCGTCAAGGAACTTCTCGCCCATCGCGCTGAACGCCAGCGCATCGACATCGAACATCGCCAGGTCGGCGCGGAGCAGCGGATCTTCGAGGCCGGCCCGCTTGGCGAAGGCACCGATCGTGTTGAGCCGGTCGTTCCCGCCCGCGCCCGAGATCATCTCGCGCTCATGCCCGAGCAGGTACTTGGCGACATCCCACCCACGGTTCAGCTCACCGACGATCTGGTGCTTGGGCACTTCGACATTGTCGAAGAAGGTTTCGCAGAACGGCGAGTTGCCGCTGATCAGCAGGATTGGCTTGGTCGAGACACCGGGCGATTCCATATCAAACAGCAGGAACGAAATGCCCTGGTACTTGTTGGCCTTGTCGGTCCGGACCAGGCAGAAGATCCAGTCGGCCTTGTCGGCATAGGAGGTCCAGATCTTGCTGCCGTTGACCACCCAGTGGTTGCCCTTGTCCTCGCCAAAGGTCTGCAGGCTGACCAGGTCCGAGCCCGAGCCCGGTTCCGAATAGCCCTGGCACCAGCGAATCTCGCCGCGTGCAACCTGGCCGAGGTAGTGGACCTTCTGTTCCTCGGTCCCGAACTTGAGCAGCGCCGGACCGAGCATCCAGATCCCGAAGCTGGACAGCGGCGGACGCGCGCCGATCCGGTTCATTTCCTCGCGCCAGACCTTGGCCTGGGCCGGATCAAGCCCCGCTCCGCCATAGGCCTTGGGCCAGTCGGGCACGGTGTAGCCCTTGGCGACGCAGGCATCGAGCCATGCCTTCTGGGCGGGGTTCTTGAACTTGAATTTGCGGCCGCCCCAGCAGACGTCATCCTCGTCGCGGACGGGTTCGCGCATTTCGGGGGGGCAGTTCGCTTCCAGCCAGGCGCGGATTTCCGCGCGGAAGCCATCGAGGTCGGACATGGGTTGGGACTCCTCTCTTAACCGAGAGGTTAAAGGGACTCTGCCCTGCCGTGCAAGCGCGGATTTCTGCGCCGCGCTTGCCGTAGCGTAAAGCCGATGGGCGTTGACCCGGCGCTTTCCGGTCCTAAGCTGCGCCCAAACAAAGGATAAGGAGAGGCTATGCGATTCTCGGGCAAGAGTGTCGTCGTGACCGGTGCGGCGTCAGGGATCGGCCGCGCGACCACGCTGCTGTTTTCGCGCGAGGGGGCGACGGTGTTCGCCGCTGACCTCAATCTCGCCGGGGCCGAGGCCGTAGCCCGCGAGGGTGAGAACATCATCCCGGTCGCTTGCGACGTCTGCGATGTCGCGCAGATCAAGGCGTTGATGGATCACGCCGCCGGAACCTGCGGCGGGATCGACGTGGTATTCAACAACGCCGGGGCCGGCGGGGCGCGCGAGGCGATCGACGAGATCGAGGCGGAAGGCTGGGACTTCACCTTCAACCTGCTGCTCCGCTCGGTGGCGATGGGGATCCGCTATGCCGTGCCGCACATGAAGCACCGCAAGGGTGCCAGCATCGTCAACACATCGAGCATCGCGGGGGTCGGCCCGGGTTACTCACCCACTGCCTATGCCGTGGCCAAGGCCGGGGTGCTGCACCTGACCAAGTGCGCGGCGACCGATCTGGCCCGCTATGGCATCCGCGTGAATGCGGTGCAGCCGGGCTTCATCAACACCAACATTTTCACTGCATCGCTGGAAGTGCCGGTCGAAATGCAGGATCAGGCCAAGGCCTTCATCAAGCAGATGTCCTCCAATGCCCAGCCGGTAGCCCGCGCCGGGATGCCCGATGATATCGCCAATGCTGTCGCCTTCCTCGCCAGCGATGCGGCGAGCTTCATGACCGGTGCCTCGCTGGTGGTCGATGGCGGGATCACGGTCGGACCGCGTCATTCCTGGGATCCCGAAGCGCCGGGAATGTTGGATGCGTTGCTGGCGATGGAGGAGCAGGCCAAGGCGGCAGCGCAGTGACCCCGATCGAAGGCCGGGTCCCGACCCGGCTGGCGATCTTCAATGGTCTGGGCAGCGTCGCCTATGGGATCAAGGACAACGGCTTTTCCACGTTCCTGCTGCTGTTCTACAATCAGGTGATGGGCATGGATGCCCGGCTGGTCAGCCTGGCGCTGCTGATTGCGCTGGTGTTCGATGGGCTGATCGACCCGGTCTTCGGACACCTCAGCGACCGGACCTATACCCGCTGGGGGCGGCGGCTGCCGTGGCTCTACATCGCGGCGATCCCGCTCGGGATCTTCTGGGTGATCCTGTGGTCGCCGGTCGGCGCGGCGAGCTTTCCGGTCCTGCTCGGCTCGGCGATCCTGGTCCGGGCCGCGGTCGGTGCCTGCGAAGTACCGTCGTCGGCGCTGGTTGCCGAAATCACCCGCGATTACGACGAACGTACCCGGCTGACCCGGTTCCGCTTTCTGTTCGCCTGGGGCGGCGGCTTGCTGATGCTGCTGTTGGCTTACGGGGTGTTCCTGTCGGGCGACCTGCTCTCGCGCGAAGGGTACCGGCTGTACGGAATCTTCGGGGCGGTGGTGATGGTCGGCGCGGTGCTGATTTCGGCGCTGGGCCAGCACCGGACGGTCGCACACTATCCCGCCAAGGTTCCGCTCAAGTCCAGCCTGCTGGGGGCCTTCGGGGATATCCGCGAATGCCTGACCCAGCCGGCTTTCCTCGCGATCCTGGCCGCGATCGCGACCGCGACAACCAGCACCGGCATCACCTTTTCGCTGTCCAACTACCTCTACCTGTTCGTCTGGCAGTTCACCCCGCTGGCGTTCCAGATCTTTCCGTTCCTGCTGTTCGCCAGCGTGTTTGGCAGCTTCCTGCTGACCGGGCCACTGCATCTGCGCTGGGGCAAGCGCGAGACGGCGATCGTCTGCGCGCTGCTGGGCATGGTGTTCTGGGTAGCGCCGCTGCTGCTGCGCTATTTCGGCTTGTGGGCCGCCGATGGCAGCGCGGCATCGATCTATGGCATGTTCGCCTTCGCGTTTTTCTCAAACCTGTTCAGTGTGGTCACCTCGATCTCGATCTGGTCGATGGTGGCCGATGTGGTCGAGGTGCACGAGCAGAAGACCGGGCACCGGTCAGAGGGCACCTTTGCCGCCGGGGCCTTCTTCGCCTCGAAATGCTCGACCGGGATCGGCATCTTCATCACCGGGTTCTTCCTCAGCTTCGCCGGGATGCCGGCCGGGGCCAAGCCCGGGGCGGTTGATCCGGCGGTGGTCGATCATCTGGTGCTCAGTTACACCACGGCGGTGATCGTGCTGGCGATTGCGGTGGCGCTGGTGCTGCGGCGCTTTCCGATCACCCGCGAGGATCACGCCGCGCGCCTCGCCGCGCTTGATGCGGCCGCGCGGGCCGATCCGGACGCCAGCGGCATGCACCCTTAACCGATCGCTTAAATCCCCTTGGCGCGGCCGTTGCGGCGTGGCAGGGAAGCAACCGAGACTCGACAGTATAAGGAAAGGATGATTCCATGGATTTCGATCCCACCGAACGGCAGGTCTACTGGCGCGACCGTGTTCGCCAGTTCATCGAGAACCACGTCCGCCCGCGCCAGGCCGACTACAAGAAGCAGGACGCCGAAGGCGGCCGCTGGAAGGTTCTGCAGGTCGTCGAGGAAGAAAAGGCCCGGGCCAAGGCCCAGGGGATCTGGAACCTGTTCATGCCGCCGCAGTCCGGCCGCAGCCATGTCGACGATACGTTCGAATTCGAAGGCCCCGGCCTGACCAACCTCGAATATGCGCTCTGCGCCGAGGAAATGGGCCGGGTCGGCTTTGCGTCCGAAGCGTTCAACTGCTCCGCGCCTGACACCGGCAACATGGAAGTGTTCCACCGCTATGGCACGCTAGAGCAGAAGGAGCAGTGGCTGAGGCCACTGATGAACGGCGAAATCCGCTCGGCCT
>CALCQB010000011.1 GCA_937897535.1 uncultured Novosphingobium sp.
CCGGCGCCTCGCGGTTGAGCAGGGTGTAGCTGTGCTTGGGATTGGCCGACGAGGGAAAGTGCCAGCCGCCGGGATAGCGCGGCAAGACATGCGCGGCATCGCGCGCGGCGGCATAGGCCGGGTCGTCGCGCGGCAATTCGGGGTTTCCCCGGATCGCGGCATTGCCGCCATGGCAATCAGTGCAGCCGAGCCGGACCGCAGGCGATACGTGCATCGT
Organism: uncultured Novosphingobium sp.; assembly: GCA_937897535.1. Taxonomy (GTDB): domain Bacteria; phylum Pseudomonadota; class Alphaproteobacteria; order Sphingomonadales; family Sphingomonadaceae; genus Novosphingobium. Next base: position 218 of record CALCQB010000011.1, read on the forward strand.
CGGGGCCTCGGTCGCAACGTGGCACGATTGGCAGCCTTCGGTCTTGGCAAGGGCCTCGTCGACCGTCTGCCTGACCGGCGCGGGCGGGGCGGTGACCAGCGCATAGTCGCGGGTGACGGGCCGTTCGCCCTCGTTGGCCGAAATGGTCGAGGCCTGGAACAGCAGCACCGCCGCGCAGATCAGCGCGGCGACGCAGGAAAAGGCGCGCTGGGCCCGCATCAGTAAGCCACTATCACATTGGCCAGCAACGAATAGTACTGCCGGCGGCGCTGGGCGTTGTCGAACAGATCGCGGAACCCGTCACCCGGCAGCAGCGCCGCAGCAGACAGCCGGGCAACCACGTTCTGGCTCGCGAACGGGCGCCAGACGGCTGACAGCGACAGGTCCCAGCCGATGTCGCGCGGGATCGAACCCTCGTTGCGCAGTTCCTGCAGCACGGCGGTATCAGCGAACCACAGGTGGTTGGCATTGGCCGAGAGCCGCAGCGTCGGCTTGAGGTCGAAATCGCCGCCCAGCCCCAACAGGACCGTGCCGGGATTGTTGAAATTGGACTGGCCTTGCTCCTTCGAGGAGCGCAGCGAATTGAGAATGCCGTTGCGACCATTCACCGCCACCGCACGGCCTCCGCCGGCAAACGGGATTGTCTGGCGGATCCAGTACGAGGTGTCGGCCCCGGCGAACACCGGGTTCTCGAACACCGCGTCGAACCCGCCTTCGGTGTTGTCGCGCGGGTCGTTATCGCCACTGGCATAGAGCCCGGACAGCCGGAACCGCATCCAGTCCTTGTCATAGGACAGTTCGGCGGCGGCGAACCCGGCTCGGATGTTTGCCCGCTCGCCGGTGAAGAATGAATTCCGGTCCTGCCCCAGCGCGGCATAGGCCGAACCGGTGAAGCCGAGCCGACCGATCCGGCCATCGGCACTGTAGCCCAGATAGACCACGTCGTAATCGCGCCCGCGCAAGGTGCCGAGCAGCGCCGGACGGACCGGAAATCCGTTGGTGTCGACCTCGATCCCGCGGCTCTCGCGGTTGCGGTTGTAGACCACCGTCACCTGGCTGGTCAGCGCCGGCAGCGGAAAGTCCTGGCGGTAGAGATTGGCCACGAACAGCCAGTCGTTGCGCGGGCGCTGGGTGACCGAATTGAGCCCCGAATTGGTGTCCTTCTCCAGCCGCCAGAACGCCGCGAGGTTGTATTGCCAGCGGTTGCCGTCGCGGTTGCCGAACAGCCGCACGCCAAGCTGGTTGTCGTTGAACAGGAACCCCCGGAAATCGGCCTGGAATGGCTGGATCCCGACCCGGATCGAATCGAAATCGAACCGCTCGGAAACGTTGCGGATATGGTAGTCCACGAACAGTTCCTGCACGCCCACGAAGGCGTCGGCGCGGTGGCTCGGCTTGCTCGGCTCGACGTTAAGGACGCGGCGCTCGGGCACGTCGACATAGTTGAAGTTGAACGCGAGCGCGACGCGGTACTCGATCTCGGGCGGCTTGAACGCGGTATTGCCCTTGGTCAGCGCGGCCCCGACGATGAAAGTCTGCGAGAACACGTAACTGGCGTTCTTGCCGAACACGTCGAGGCTGCCGGGCCGCTCGGTCGCCTGAACCCCGACCGGGATCGGAAAGGTTCGTGGCTCGAGCACGGTGTCGGAAATGGCGCTGAGGGTCAGGAACCAGTCGTCGCCGTGCAGGAACCCCGGGCGCTTGCCTGCCGGCAGTGGGAGATCGCCCTTGAGCAGGTTCTGGTGGAACGGATCGCGCCTGGAATGGCAGACCTGGCCGAGGTTTGGATAGAGCTGAACCAGGGTCCGGTCTGCGCCGGGCCTCGGGCACAGCCCGGTCATGATCCGCCAGCGATCGGGCACCGGGATCTGGTCGGTCGGGAAGGCCTCTGGCGGCGGCGCGCGGACCGCGCCGGGGTTGTCCTGCAGGGTCGGCTCGGGCAGGCCGGTCTCGAACCCAGGGCGGCGGCGACCGGGCAACACGCCGGGATCGACTTCGGGCGGTACGGCTTCCTCAGGGTCAGGCTGTGGTGGCGGCGGGGATTCAACCGCCGCCTGGGCCAGCAGGATTGGCACAAGCAGTGCCGAGCCCAGCATCACAGCCCCTGGCAGACGTTCTGGACCGCGCTGCCGACGAACGGCGCGAACGGGCAGCTGACATAGCGCAGCCGGGTGCTGCGCCCGCCGCCGAGATCGAAAGTGAAGGCATCGGCGCGGGCGGCAGCGGGCGCGTTGTCGAGCGAACCCAGCACCGTTGCGGCGTTGGCCAGGCCCAGAAAGGCGATCATGTCGTCCTGGTCGATCCCGTCGCCCGACACCCCGATCGCCCCGATCAGCCGGTCACCGCGATGGATCGGAACCGCGCCGGGAAAGATCTGCAGGCCATTCTGGAGCCGGTTTTGCCCCGGCGCGGTATCGGGCAGGAAGCTGCACCGCGCCGGAGTGTCGGTCAGGCTCGCTCCGGTCACGAAATTGAGGTGCTGGCCGAGGTTGGTCAGGACGAGCGCCGATTGCAGCCCGGTGGAAAAGGCACTCCATTTCGCGATCGGGCGCGACAGCGGCCCTTGCGGCCGGCCCAGTTCGCCATCGGGGAAATAGGGCCGCGCCAGGTTGCCGATTGCCCGGTCAGAAAAGGCGACCCGCCCGGTCAGCGCGGCCGGATCGGCGAAGAAGCTGCGCATGGCCGGCACAAAGGCGCGGACATCGGGGCTGGGATCGGCCAGCAGCTCGGCCCCGGCCTGTGGGTTGCTGAGCAGGGCGGCCGAGCGCGCCTTTTGCAGCGATACGTCGATCCCGAACAGCGGCGCATCGGGCGAGCGGACGATCCCGAGCGGCACCCCGCGGGTATCGACCACCGAAATCGTCACCTGGGCCAGGCTGTCGAGCGGCTGGCGGATCTGGGCCCGCGCCCGCGCCATCACCGCAAAGGCCTGTTCGAGCAGTCGCTGCGCTTCGATCGCCGAGATCGCCACACCGACATCGGCCGCGTCGGTTCCGGCCCGCAGCGGATAACGGTTCGCCCCCGACCCGTTGGTCAGCACGAAGGCATCGCTGTTGGTGAACTCGGCAGCAGTGGCGCGGCGAACCCCCGACGCCTCGGTGCCATAGACCGCACCGGCTTGGACCGCGGCGACGGTGTAGTAGCCGGTGACAAGGCTGAGATTGCCCAGCGCCGGAACCGTCGCGGCATAGCTGGCCCCGGCCACTGCGGCTAGGCTGGCATAATCTGCATCGGTGTAACGCAGCAGCGTTCCGTCGAGCGAAATCCGGTTGGCGCGGATTTCGACCGGAGCCTCGAAACCCACGGTTCCAGCCAGCGCGATCCGCTCGTCCGCGTCGTTGTCGACGTCGAGTACGTCGGGATCGAAGCCATAGGTCGCGTCCGCCGCCACCCCGACCGCACCGACCACCACCCCGTTCTTGTAGAGCGGGAACCCACCCGGATCGGCCGAGAGTCCGAGCGGCGAGCGCTTGGGCCCGATCAAGGCCGCAGGACCGGGAGCAAGCCGCGCGGCCAGGTCGGAGCAGGGCAGCTGGCTGAACTGGACCCCGAACAGCGGACCGCTTTCAAGGCCCAGGGTCGACGGCGCTGGCGGGAAATGCTGCTGCACGATCATGCTGGCGGTGCGGGTCGAAAAGGCGTTGCCGCTGCTCGAGAGGTACGCCCCGGTCAGCGCCTTGGCGATCGCGGCTCCTTCGGCCGGAGCGCTGAGGCCCTGGATATCCTGCGCCGACCCGTCGCTGGCGCGCGGAATCGCCACGGTCGCAGGCGCGCCGGTCATCCGCAGCACCGCCAGGACATTGCCGACCCGATCAGTTACCGCCACCACCGCCGGTCGGCCATCGGCCTGGGCCTGGGCAGCGGCTTCGGCCAGCACCTTCTGCACGTCGGCCACCGACAGCGACTCCGCCGCCGGAGCGGTGTAGGCCGATCCCGCCGGTGGTGGAGGGGTCGGGGTCGGGGTTGGCGAGGTGCCCCCGCCGCCGCCCGATCCGCCGCTGGACCCGCCGCCACCGCCACAGGCGGCGAGCAAAGCCAGCACGGGCAAGGCAAACGGCAGCTTGCTCATCGCAGCGCCGCGATGCTGCGCACAGCTTGGCCCAGCGCCGCGCGGAATTCGGCCGGGCTGTAGTCGGCCGGGCTGGTAACGGCGGCATAAGCGCGGTTGATGCTGGCCCGAATTCCGGCAGCGGCTCCCACCGTCACCCGGCCTTCGCGGACCAGCGCGTTGAGCAAGGTGTCGACCGCCATCACCGCCTGGACCGAACCGGCATAGTCGGTGAAGCGGCTGGCGGTCGCGCGGTCGCCGATCGCCGCGATCACCTGAAACGCCGTGTCGCCGCCGCCCGGACCTTGCGCCATGGCTGCGCCGAGCGCGCCTGCTGCGGCATTGAGCCGGGCCGCAGCCGCGACCGCATCGGGCCGGCCCCGGCCCATCGCGGCATGGAATTCGCGCGCGGCCGTATCGAACCGCGCGGCTTGCGCAGGTGCCAGCACCCGCGCCACCGCCGACAGCATGATGATGTTTTCATCGTTGAACGGTGGCTGGCCGAATTCGATCGGCCGCGCGGGATTGGTCTCGAACGTGCGTTCCCGCGCCGGATTGTCATCGATCGCGCGGTGGCACGAATGGCAATCGTAAAAGGTGAATTCGGGAAACACGCCGTTGCTGGCCAGATCGCCGCGCCCGAACAGCGACAGTGCCCGTTGCACCGCTTCGGCCTGGCCGACCGCCCACAGCCGCACGCCGTCGCTCTGCGGCTTGCGCGCGGCGTAATCGGCGTCGGCATCCCAGTGCTGCTGGAGCGAGGAAAACAGGTCGAGCTCGAACGACAGCCGCGGGTGACCCGCCGCCATCATCGCGTGGGTCACGAACTGCCCCGGCTTGCCGCTGCCATAGTGGCAATCGAGGCAGACCGAGGCGCGCACCGCGGGGCTGTCAAGCGCGGCCATTCCGCCTGCGACATTGCCGGCATGGCTCGCGCCGACGGCATAGTGGCTGGCGATCCAGCCCGAGGCCGGGCCGTGGCAGCCCTCGCAGCCGACCCCGTCGGAAATCTGGAAACGGTCGCCGCGCTCACCCGCCGGCGTTGCGTGGCAGCCCAGGCAGGCGGCGGCGGAACCGGCCCCGCCCAGGCCGAGGGTGCTGGCGATCCGCTGGCCGCGCGGCGAAAGCAGCGCCTGATAGGCCCGGCTGTGCGCGCCGCTGCGCTGCGAAGGTTCTTGCCACAGCCGCAGTTCGTCCTGCCGGACCACCGCGCCGTTGCCCTCGACCCGCCCATGGCAGGTCGACCCGGCGCAGCTCGCCACGCCTTCATAGCGCCCGCCGGCCAGCGCGGCACCGGCCGCGAGCGAAGCGAAAGCTATGGCGAGTATCCAGCGACGCCAAGCTGTGCCGAATACCAGCGGGGTCATCGGACGAAACCGCCCGAGCGGGAAAATACCGGCGCTCGCATAGTCGGCATCGTGCCCTCCTGCCGCTGCGCAGTCTGGCATGGCGGGGTTCGGGGAGCAAGCTGGAGATTGGCCTTCTGCACTGCGGTTTGAGGCGTTGCGGACGTCCAGGAAACCTGCGTTGCCAGTCAATCGCTCACGGCGCATAACCCGCAGCGATGGGTACGGGGCTGACAGCATCGATACGCCGCTTGCCGGGTGGTCGCTGGGTGGCGCTGGCGGCGGTGTTCGCCATGCTGGCGCTGGCCGATTTCCTGTGGCTGGACCTGACCCGGATCATCGACCAGCGCGGCGGGGACGTGCTGCTGTCGCTCAACGCGGAACGCCGCCCGGTGTCCGACCAGGTGGTGATCGTCGATATCGACCAGAAGTCGCTCGAGGACATGAACGACGATGCCGGATCGTGGCCCTGGCCGCGCTCGGTCCATGGCGAGCTGATCGAGTATCTTGCCGCCCGGCAGCCCAAGGCGATCGCCTTCGACATCCTGTTCAACGAACCCGACCTGTTCCGCCCCGAGCACGACGCCGCCTTCGCCGAAGCCGTCGCCCGGCATCCCGAGGTCTGGCTGGCGATGACGCTCAATTCGGACGGCAGCGGTGCGGTGGTGAGCGAACTACCGCCCGAAGTCGGCGCCACACCGATCGGCCAGCCAAAGCCCGGCGCGCGGGTCCCGATCATGTTGCCGCTGGTGGTCGCAGACCACCCTGGGGCCATGCGCGGCGGGCTGATCAACTTCACCCCCGACAGCGACGGGGTCGGACGGCATCACGCGCTCTACGGCGAGCGTAACGGCTGGCGCTTCCCCTCGCTCGCCGCCCGGATCGCGGCGGCGAGCAACCGTCCCCTGCCCGGCGGTGACCGGATGCTGCTCAACTGGCGCAGCGGCTGGCAGCACGTGTCCTATTCGGAGCTTTACCTCGACAGCCTGCGCGAACATTCGCAGCGCCCGCCGGGCGAATTCAAGGGCAAGATCGTGGTGATCGGCACCGCTGCGCCGGGGCTGATGGACTTCCGGGTCTCGCCGCTTGGCAGCACCTATCCGGGGGTCGAGATCCTCGCCACCGCGCTCGACAACCTCGAACGCGGCGATTGGCTGCGCGAAGTCCGGCGTTCGGCCATGCTGCCGCTCGCACTGGCCTTGATCGCGCTGCTGACGGTCGGCTTCGCCCGTCAGGTCACGCCGCAACGCCTGCTGCTGGCGCTACTGGCGGTAACGGTACTGACGATCGGCGCGAGCTGGCTGCTCCTGACCGGCGGAACTTTTGTTCCGGTGCTGGGCGCACTGTCCTTTGGCTGGGCCTACTACCTGGTCGCGAGCGGCCTCGCCTATCTCGACGAGCGCGCGCGGCGGCTGCGCACCGCCAACCTGTTCACGCGGTTCCTCGATGCGCGGGTGGTCGCCGAGCTGATCGACAAGGGCGAAATCGACTTTCGCCAGCAGGCCGAAGCGCGCGAGATCTCGGTGCTGTTCTCTGACATCCGCGGCTTCACCGCCCTGTCCGAAGTCTCTGCGCCCGAGGCTGTGGTGGCGATGCTCAACGGCTACTTCTCGCGCCAGGTCGGGGTGATCTTTGCCCACGGCGGCACGCTCGACAAGTTCATCGGCGATGCGATCATGGCGTTCTGGGGCGCCCCCGCCGCGCAAGGAGATCACGCCGCGCGGGCAGTCACCGCCGCGCTGGCGATGTCGGATGCGCTGGAGGAACTGCGCGGGCAGCTGGGCGCCATCGGCGCCGAGCTCGAAATCGGGATCGGGATCCATTCAGGCAGCGCGGTGGTCGGCCTGATCGGTTCGTCCGACCGGCTGGATTACACCGCGATCGGCGATACGGTGAACCTCGCCAGCCGGGTCGAGGGCCTGACCAAGGGCGTGGCCCGGGTGCTGGTGACCGAGGCGACCCGCGCTGCCGCCGGCGATGCCTTCGCCTGGCGCGATTGCGGGGTGCATCAGGTCAAGGGCCGGGAAGAAGGCGTTCGCCTGTATGAACCCCTGCCCAAAGCTGATAGTCTCGGGTCTTGAGTCGGATCCGATCGGAAGGACGACGATAGTCATGCCAGGCCTGCGCGTCTTGCTGCTTGCTGCGGCCCTTCTGCTGACCGGCACGCCCGCGCTCGCCAACGAACGCGGTTCGGTAATCCGGGCCGGCGATCTCTATGCCGAACCCTTCATCGATGCGGCCAAGGTTGGGCCGCTGGCGCCGAACCAGCCGGTGACGATCATCGCGCGCAAGGGCGGCTGGCTTTCGGTCGAGACCGGGGGCAAGCGCGGCTGGGTCCGGCTGCTGATCGTCCGGCTCGATGCCGCGACCCCGGCTCCGGGCAAGTCGAGCGCCGCGCTGCGCACCGGCAGCACCGGGCGGACCGTGGCAACCGGGGTCAAGGGCCTCGACGAAGGCTCGATCCAGGCGGCCTCGGTCGATCGGGTCCAGCTGGCCCGGCTCGACCGGTTGGGGGCAAGCGAGAGCGAGGCCCGCGCGCTGGCGGTGCAGAACCGGCTCAAGGAAAGCCAGGTCGCCAAGCTCAAACCAGGTAAAGGCAAATGATCCGCCCTCGCCGCCTGTTCTGGCCGCTGGCCGCCGGAATCGCCTTGGCAGCGGCCCCGGCCACTGCGCAATTCGGCGTGCTGAGCGATGTGGTGAACAAGGCCCAGTCGGCCAAGAAGATCGGCGATGGCCTGCACAGCATCAACGAGCAGGAAGAGATCAAGATCGGCGGCGATCTGGCCGGGATGTTGCTGGGCGCGGCCCCGCTGGTCGAAGATCCGGCCAAGCAGCAATACGTCAACCGGCTGGGCCGCTGGCTGGCGCTGCACAGCGATCGGCCGGCGCTGCCGTGGAAATTCGCGCTGATCGACAGCGACGATTTCAACGCCTTTTCCACCCCCGGCGGCTATGTCCTGATCACCCGCGGACTGTTCGACCGGATGCGGAATGAATCCGAGCTGGCCGGGGTGCTGGCGCACGAGATCGCCCACGTCGAACGCAAGCATCACCTCGAGGCGCTGCAAAAGGCGCTGCGCAACCAGTCGTTCAGCGAAATGCAGCGATATTTCTCGGTGTCGACCGGCAACGGACTGGCCGACCGGTTCACCGACGCGCTGCTGAGCGCGGGCAAGGATCTCTATGCCAAGGGGCTGGACAAGGAGGCCGAATACGAGGCCGACCGGATCGGCGTGGTGATCGCGGCCCGCTCGGGCTATTCGCCCTATGGCCTCGCCGGGGTATTGCAGACCCTGTCCGCGACCACCGAAGAGCGGGCCTATGGGCTCCATACCCGCACCCATCCCTTACCGCTCGACCGGCTCGCCCGGCTCGATTCGGCGATGGGCCTGCGGTTCGAGAACATGCCCGATCTGATCGAGGATACCCCGGCCTTCGTCGCGCTGCGCAATCCGGCGCTGCCGCCCCGCCCGGCGCCAAGTCCGCCGCGCCCGGCGCGCAAGAAGCGGACATGACAAGAGTGCCTGCCACCTGATGGCGAGAGGGGGCAAGATCCAGTCCGGAAACCGGCTGCCGGTGTTCGTCGGCATGGCGCTGGTCGTGCTGGCGGCGCTGCTGCAGTTGCTGCGCCCGGCACCAATCGAGCAATTGGGCCTGCTGCTGTTCGACAGTTACCAGCGCGCCGCGCCGCGCGCCTATGAAGATGCGCCGGTCCGGATTGTCGATATCGACGATGAAAGCATCCGCCGGCTGGGCCAATGGCCGTGGCCGCGCACCGACATTGCCCGGCTGATCGACCGGCTGGGCCAGGCCGGTGCCTCGGTGGTGGTGTTCGACGTGGTCTTTTCCGAGCCCGACCGGACTTCGCCGGGGCAGCTTGCCAGCCGGCTTGAAAGCAGCGGGGCCGACCGCGCGGTGATCGGCAGGCTGCGTGGCTGGCCGGACAACGACGCCACGCTGGCCCAGAGTATTGCCTCGGTCCCGACCGTGCTCGGCTATTTCCTGCTCAACGATCGTGCCGGACTCCCGGTTGCCAGCAAAGCCGGATTCGCAGTCGGCGGCTCGCCCCCGCGCGACGTGCCGGAATTTCGCCGCGCGATTGAATCGCTGCCGGTGCTGAGCGCTGGTGCGGCTGGGAGCGGATCGGTCAGCCTGGCGGCGGACAGTGACGGGATTCTCCGCTCCGCGCCGCTGCTGGCCCGGCAAGGCGACACTTTGCTGCCATCGCTCTCGCTCGAGGCGCTGCGGGTTGCGCAAGGGGCCGGTTCGATCACCGTCCGGACCAGCGACGCCAGCGGCGAAACCGGCGGCGAGAGCGGACGGGTGGTCGCGATCAAGGTCGGCGAATTCGAACTGCCGACCACCGCCAGCGGCGGGCTGCTGCTGCACTGGACTGCCCCCACCCCGGCCCGGACCATTCCCGCCTGGCAAGTGCTCGACGGCACGCTCTCAGCGCAGCAACTCGAAACGGCGGTGGCCGGAAAGATCGTGTTCGTCGGCGCCGGGGCGATCGGGCTGCGCGACCTGATCTCCACCCCGCTGGCGGACCGCGAACTCGGGGTGACGGCGCATGCCCAGGTGGTCGAACAGGCCGTACTGGGCAAGTTCCTGCTCCGGCCGGATTGGGGCCCCGGGCTTGAACTGGCTTTGACGCTGCTGCTCGGGATCGGCTTGTCGCTGCTGCTGCCGCGGCTGGGGGCGACCAGAGGCGCAGTCATCGTGGTGGCAGCTACCGGGCTGGTCGTCGCCGCTAGCTGGCTGGCATTCTCGCGCCAGGGCTATCTGCTCGATCCGGTCTATCCGCTGCTGGCCTTGGCGCTGGTCTACAGCGTCCAGACCGCCGTGGTGTTCTACCGCGAGGAACGCCGCCGGGCCTATATCCACTCGGCCTTCGACCGCTATCTTTCGCCGGAACTGGTGCGGCGCATCGCCGCCGATCCCGACCGGCTCGAACTGGGGGGGGAAGAGCGCGAGATGACCGTGCTGTTTGCCGATGTGCGGAGCTTTTCGCACATCTCCGAACAGCTTGCGCCGCGGCAAGTCATCTGCTTTCTGAT
>CALCQB010000012.1 GCA_937897535.1 uncultured Novosphingobium sp.
CACCCTCTCCGCCAGGCCTGTGTTCACGCCAGTCAGCATTCGTTCAAAAGTCTCTGAATTTACAAAGTATTTGGCGATGCGGTGTTCGCGCCCATTCGCGACAATTCGCCCCAATCCATGTCTGATGTTAGGGTCAGTGCTAGGGTTGGAGGAGATGGCCAACGGCCCAGCAATGCGCTAGCCCAAGGCTGAAGACAGGGTCGGCCCGCGCACGTGTTCGCGATGCAGCCTGAAATGGCAGCCACGTTGGACAGTCCGGACAGTCCGCTGTCGGGCCAATCATTGCAATTACGCAGTTCGTCGACACGGGGCGCGCAAAAGGGTGCCACGGGTATGGCCATCGGCGCGGGAAATGTCGCCAGAGCCCGCCAGATTGCTTGGACCGCCGGCGGCCTGGCCGCCGCCGTGCTTGGCATCCTCGGCGGCCTGATGGTGCTGATGCCCGGACTTTGGGTCGACATGTTCACCAACAATCCGGCGGTTGCCGCAACGGCCTATCTGCGGATGAAGTCGATGGACGAGGTCGCCGACGATTTTGTCGATCACTTCATGGCCAATGCAGGCGGCTATACCGATCCGTCGATCGAGCAGGAAATGGTCCGGGACTACGAGGACTGGTCGCCGCTCGCCAAAAGCCAGTCGAGCGTCGATCCCGAAATGCTGGGCGCCTTTGCCGAACATGCCGGGCCGACCCTGCGCTGGCTGGAACAGGCCGGGCTTCGGTTCGACTTTCTCCCGACGGCCTTCATCACCACCACCACCACGCGGTTGTTGCCGGTTGGCGGCGGACTGGCATTGGTCGAGACGCTGACCCGGGCCTGTCAGGCGATCGGGGTCGACTTCCGCTTCGAAACCACCGCGCGCGCGCTGGTCAGTTCGGGTGGCCGCGTCACCGGGCTTGTCACCAGCGCGGGTGAAATTGCGGGCGACGCCGTGATCCTTGCCAGCGGCGGGTTCGAAGGCAATCCCGAGATGATGGCCCGCTATGTCGGCGCAGCCGCGATCAACCTGCGGCCGGTGGCACGCGGCGGACATTACAACAAGGGCGAAGGCATTCGCATGGCGCTCGATATCGGTGCCGCGCCCAACGGTGATTTCGGTTCCTATCACGCCGAGCCGGTCGATCCGCGCTCGGGCATTGCCGAACCCGCAATTTTCACCTTCCCCTATGGCATCCTCGTCAACCAGGAAGGCCGTCGTTTCACCGACGAGGCGCCGGGCACGGTCGATGCGCATTACGAGAGCGTCACCCGCCGGATTTACGAGCAGCGCGGCGGGATCGCCTGGTTGATTGTCGATGTGCGGCTCGAAGATGTCCCCAACTGGCAGAAGGGCAGCCGCACTGATCAGCCCCCGGTCACAGCCGATACGATCGAGGCACTGGCCACTGCACTTGGTCTCCCTGCCGACCAACTGGCGGCGACCATCGCCCAGTATAACGCCGCTTGCGGAGACGGACCGTTCAAGCCGCTCGAAAAGGATGGACTGGCGACCCGCGGGATCACGCCGCCGAAATCCAACTGGGCCCGCGCGATTGACCGGGCGCCGTACCGCGCCTGGCCGATCATTTCCGCGAATGTCTTCACCTTCGGCGGGCTCAAGGTCGATCGGCACGCCCGCGTGGTCGATCAGGACGGGCGCGCCATCTCCGGGCTCTATGCGGCCGGGGAAACGATGGGCATCTACTATCGGACCTATACCGGTTCGACCTCGGTCCTGCGCGGTGCGGTGTTTGGCCGGCAGGCCGCGCTGCACGCCTGCGGACAAACCCCATGACCCGCTTCGCGCTCGACGGTATGGTCGCGTTGGTCACCGGTGGTGGCGGCATGATCGGGCGCGCTGTAGCGCAGCGCATGGCCGCTGGCGGCGCCCGCCTGGCCCTGGCCGACCGGTCCGCGCCCGAGCCGATTGGGGATGGGGGCCGCAGTTATGCGGCCGATCTTGCCGATGCGGAGCAGGTCCGCGGCCTGGTCGATTCCGTGCTGGCCGACTTTGGCCGGATCGACTGCCTGGTGACCGCTGCTGGAATTACCTCGCTCGGCGCGTTCGAGAACATCACGCTCGAGGAGTGGGACCGGGTTCAGGCGATCAACCTGCGCGGCGTTTTCCTCGCCAATCAGGTGGCGATCGCCCCGATGAAGGCGCAGGGCTTCGGGCGGATCGTCAATATCGGCTCGGTCCTGGCCAAGAACGGTGGCAATCCGCGCCCATGGATCGACCCGGCCGAACAGGAACGGGCCGGGAATGCCGCCTATGGCGCGGCCAAGGCCGGCGTTCATGCACTGACCCTCTACCTTGCCAAGGAACTCGCCGCGCACGGGATCACGGTGAATGCGGTCGCCCCCGGTCCGATCGCCAGCCCGATGACCACCAGCTTCCCCGAAGCGCTCGTCCGCCAGATCCCGGCCGGACGGCTAGGCCAGCCGGACGAAGTCGCCGCGGCGGTGGCCTGGCTCTGCACCCGCGATGCCGCGTTCATCACCGGCGAAATCATCGACGTCAACGGCGGCCTGTGGATGGACTGACCCTCCACGAGCCACCCAACTAGAAGGACAGGATCATGACTCTGACCAAGGAACAAGCCGCCCGCGACATCCAGACCAAGGACTGGAAACTGCGTTACTATGAAGCCGGCGAAGGCTATCCGTTGATCCTCATCCACGGCAGCGGCCCCGGTGCGACCGGCTGGAGTAACTTCTCCGGCAATATCGAGGCGCTGGCCCAGCACTTCCACGTCTATGCGCTCGACATGCCGGGCTGGGGCGATTCGCAGGCCTGCACCAAGGAAACGCTCGACCACAACGCCGCGACGATCCAGTTCATGGACGCGCTGGGGATCGAAAAGGCCGCGCTGATCGGCAATTCGATGGGCGGCATCGTCGCACTGTCAGTGGCGGTCGACCATCCTGACCGCGTCAGCCACCTGATCACCATGGGTTCCGGTTCCAGCCCTAGCCCCAAGCTGTTCAGCGCGGGCGATGGCCCCACCGAGGGGCTGAAATATCTCCAGCAGGCCTACCGCACCCCCACCCCGGAAGCGATGGAGGCACTGGTCAACATCATGGTCTTCGACAAGACCTTCGCCACGCCCGAGTTGTGCAAGGCCCGCTCCGAAGCGGCCTGCTCAAGGCCCGATCATCTCGAGAATTTCCTGGGCATGCTGGCCAAGGGCGGCCCGATCAACCGTTGGGCACCGATGGACAAACTGATGCAGATGCAGATCCCGGCACTGCTGATCCACGGACGTGACGACCGGGTAGTGCCTTACGAGCATTCCCTGATCCTGTGCGCCCATATCCCCAATTCCCGCCTGGTCCTGATGAATCGTTGCGGCCACTGGGCGATGATCGAGCACGCCAAGGAGTTCAACCGGATGGTGACCGACTTCGTTCTGAACAACTGACGACAATGCTTGTGAGTTCAAGCGCTGGCTTCTCGCCACGATGCTAAGCCGTCACGCAAGTGATAAGAGGATCTGCAATGACCAACCCTTCCCTTGAAGGCCTCGCCCGCCATTTGCGCGATGCCTATTCCGGCGGCGCGGTTCCGCCGCTGCGTGACTGGCTCGAGCCGACCGATGCGACCGGCGCCTATGCGGTGCAGGCGATCAACACGCGGTTCTGGGAAGGCCAGGGCCGGCGGATCGTCGGGCGCAAGGCCGGGCTGACCGCGGTGGCGGTGCAGCAGCAACTGGGCGTCGACCAGCCCGATTTCGGGGTGCTGTTCGATGACATGCGGGTCGCCGACGGCGGTCGGCTCGATCCGGCGCGCTGCCTCCAGGCCAAGGCCGAGGCCGAGATCGCCTTTGTGCTGGGCGCGGATCTGCCTTCGCCGGACACGGCGGTCGAGCAAGTCGCGGCGGCGGTCGCAAGCGTCCATGCCGCGATCGAGATCGTCGACAGCCGGATTGCCGACTGGCGGATCACCTTTGCCGATACGGTCGCCGACAACGGCTCTTCGGCGTTCTTCGTGCTGGCCGGGCAGGGCTTGCCGCTGGCCGGGCTGGACCTGGCCGGGGCGACGATGGCCATGACCCTCAACGGCACGGTCGCCTCGACCGGGATCGGCGCGGCGGCACTGGGCAACCCGCTCAACGCCGCAGCCTGGCTGGCGCGGACCCTCGCGGCAGCGGGCGAACCGCTGAAAGCCGGGGACGTGCTGCTGGCCGGCGCGCTCGGGCCGATGGTCGCGCTCATGCCCGGCGATGAAGTTCGGACCGAGATCGCCGGGATCGGCGCCTGTTCCTTTACATTTGCGGGGGCCTGATCATGGGCAAGACCAAGGTAGCGATTATCGGTTCGGGCAATATCGGCACCGACCTGATGATCAAGATTATGCGCTTGTCCAAGGTGCTCGAGATGGGCGTGATGGTCGGGATCGATCCGGCATCGGACGGGCTTGCCCGCGCCCAGCGGATGGGGGTCGCGATCACTCACGAAGGGATCGATGGCCTGATCGCCATGCCCGAGTTCGCCGAGGTCGAGATTGTGTTCGATGCGACCAGCGCCGGGGCGCACAAGCGCAACAACGAACTGGTCCAGGCCGCCGGCAAGCGGATGATCGACCTGACCCCGGCGGCGATCGGCCC
>CALCQB010000013.1 GCA_937897535.1 uncultured Novosphingobium sp.
AGGCGGCCTGCGCCGCTGCCTGGCTGGCGAAGCCCCCGGCCTGTAGCTTGGTCACGGCTCCGGCCTTGACGTTGAGGCGCGGATGCCCGGCCAGCTCTGCCCGAGCCTTGACCTTGCTCCACAGCGCATCGGCATTGGCCGGCTGGCCGAACGCCCCCAGCTGAAGCCGCCACGGACCGCTGGCAGTCGCGGGGGCAGGGGCAGGGCGGGGCGCTGGGGCAGGAGCGACGGCCACAGGACGTGGGGCCGGTGGCGCGACTGCAATCGCCGGATTGCCAGTGTCGGGCACGCGACCGGTTCCGGTGCCGCTTGGCACTTGCGCGCCGAGATCGACCGCCGCCATCTGCCGGGCGCGGGTCGCGTCGGCCTGGGCCTGGAGTTCGGCTGACAGCGCTATGCCCTGCTGGCGCTGCTCAAGCGGGATATAGCCATCCATCTGCTGCAGCGCCGGTCCGGCCTGGCTCAGTCCCTGCTGGCGGGCCAGGCTGACCAGGGCATAGGCGCGCGGCCAGTCCTTCGGCACCAGATCGCCGTTGAAGTGGGCGATGCCCAGCAGGTACTGCGCGCGCGGATCGCCGCGATCGGCGGCCGCGCGGATGTAGGGCAGGGCCCGTGCCTTCTCCCCGCGCTGGAACAGCAGCAGGCCATAATTGTCGGCCGCCTGCAGGTGGCCCGTGGCGGCGGCCTGGCCGAACAGCGCTTCGGCCCTTGCCAGATCCTGCGGCACACCCTTGCCCAGCTTGTAGGCCTGCCCAAGGTTGAACAGCGCATCGGCATCGCCCTTGATTGCGGCGCTTTGCCATTCCTTGACCGCCAGCGCGAAGTCTCCGCTGGTCCAGGCATCGACCCCGGCGCGGGTATCGGCCAGTGCCGGCATCGAGAGAATCGCCCCTCCGGCGGCAAGAATCAGTGCGATCAAAGGTTTGCGGCCCATCGAATTTCGTCCCGTACGTTTTTTGCGCTGCCCTTAGGCATTGGGTGGCGACTGTTCCCGCAGCTATGCCTCATAAGCGGCATTCGCTGGCTAACTGACATGGTAAATGCCCTGTTAGCAAAGAAATAGTGCAAGCCCAGGGGGATCGATTGCACCTGATCCGGCCTGCCGCATTAACTTAAAATTAGGAACGATCTGCGATCCCCGGCGGCAACTCGAGTTGGGTTGCTGCATATTTTTCCAAGGGGGAACGGCTTTGCGAGTATTGGCATTGGCATCGCAGAAGGGCGGATCGGGCAAGACGACCCTATCCGGGCACCTTGCCGTGCAGGCCCAGCGCGCAGGCGCAGGGCCGGTCGTGCTGATCGACATCGATCCACAGGGATCGCTGGCCGACTGGTGGAACGAGCGCGAAGATGAATTCCCGGCCTTTGCCCAGACTACGGTCGCGCGGCTGGCGCAGGATCTGGCGGTATTGCGCCAGCAAGGCTTCCGCCTGGCAGTGATCGATACCCCGCCTGCGATCACCATGGCGATCCAGTCGGTGATTTCGGTGGCCGAACTGATCGTCGTTCCGACCCGCCCGAGCCCGCACGACCTGCGCGCCGTCGGGGCCACGGTCGATCTGTGCGAACGCGCCGGCAAGCCGCTGATCTTCGTGGTCAACGCCGCTACCCCCAAGGCCAAGATTACCTCGGAAGCCGCTGTCGCGCTGTCGCAGCACGGCACCGTTGCGCCGATTACGCTGCATCACCGCACCGATTTCGCCGCTTCGATGATCGATGGCCGCACGGTGATGGAAGTCGATCCCAACGGGCGCAGCGCGGCCGAAGTGACCCAGTTGTGGAACTATATCTCCGACCGGCTCGAAAAGAACTTCCGCCGCACGGTCTTTGCCGCGCCGGCCAGCGTTTCTTCGGTCCAGGGTGTTCATCGTCCGGCCGGTGGCTTTGGCCGCCGCGTGGCCGGTTCCTGACAGGGCGGACGGGGGCATGACCGGTCCGAAACCGATAGCTTCGCTTGAGCCCCGGTTGCTGGCCCGCAAGGGCGGTGCCCGTCCGGCGATGCGCCCGGCCGCTTCAGTGCTGGCCGTCCAGGACCAGCTGGTCGATCACGACGATCTGGGCTGGAACGACATGGGCGGCGAAGTCTTGCAGCTCCACAGCGACGGGGTTGTTCCCGAAGTGGTTCGCCAGCAGCGGGCACTCGCCCGGCAGGTTGCGGCTGAACGCCGCTCGGCCCTGGCCGATGGCCGCCGCGCGGCCTTTACGCTGCGGCTCGACGCCGAACGCCACCTCAAGCTGCGGCTCGCCTGCACCATCACCGGGCGCAGCGCCCAGTCGCTGGTGACCGACGCGCTCGACCGCCTGATCTCCGAAATCCCCGATGCCGCCGAATTTGCCAGCAAGCTGGCGAAGAAGCGCCACTGATTCCTCTGAAAGGGAGACCTCCCATGAAGTCCAACCGCATCCACCGCAATGTCCTCCCCCTGGGACTGGCCGGGGTCATGGCCGTAGCACTTGCTGCGGGCGCCGGCTTTTCGTCCAGCGCCGTCGTCGCCAAACCCGCGCCCGACAAGGTGGCAGCCGAAGCCAAGAAGGCGCTGGCGGGCGGGCAGGTCGAAAAGGCAATCGGCATGGCCGAAGAGCTGGTAACCGCGAACCCGCGCGAGGCGGGCTACCGGGCGCTGCTTGGCCAGGCCTATCTGCGGGCCGGGCGGTTCGAATCGGCGGCTCAGGCGCTCGACGATGCGATGAAGCTGGGCGACAACTCCACCCGGACCGCGCTCAGCCTGTCGCTGGCCTATTCGGGCATCGGCAAGAACCGCGAGGCCGTCGCGATCCTCGATGACTGGCGCGATGCAATACCGGCAGCCGATCTCGGCCTCGCCTATGCGCTGGCCGGCGAATCGAATCGCGGCGTCGCGATCCTTTCGGACGCTCTGCGCGGTGGGGAAAACACCCCGAAGCTGCGCCAGAACCTGGCCTATTCCTTTGCCCTAGACGGCCGCTGGCGCGAAGCCCGGCTGATGGTTGCGCAGGACGTTCCGGCCGACAAGATCGACGCCCGGATCAGCGAATGGGCCGCCAGGTCCCGCCCCGAGGAAGGCCGCGTGCGCGTTGCCAGCCTGCTTGGGGCGCCGGTTCTCGCCGATGGCGGGATGCCCGCGCAGCTCGCACTCAACGCCAATTCAGACCAGCAGCAGCTCGCCGCCGAAACCGCAGCCCAGCGCCCGGTCGCCCCGGCGGTTGCGGCGAACGGCGAACTGCCGGCGGTCGATGCCAATCCGGCCGAACTGGCGCAGTACCAGCCGGTCAGCGCGCCCGCTCCGGTCGAAGCCGTCCCGGCTGCTCCGGCGCAGAGCTTTGCCGCGACCTTCAGCGATACTCCGGTGGTCCAGCCTGCTCCGGCGGCGCTGCCGGATAGCGCTCCAACCGCACCCAAGGCCAAGCCGGTCCGTACCGCGGCGGTTGCCGCTCCGGCTGCTCACCGCCCGGGTCTGCGCCCGCGTCACGATGCCGCGCCGGTGTTCGGCAAGGGTTCGAGCCACGCGGTTCAGCTCGGTTCGTTCTCGAGCGAGCAGGGCGCCCGCCGCGCCTGGGGCTATTACGCCGGCAAGAACCCGGAACTGCGCAATTTCAAGATGACGATCACCCCCGCCACCGTGCGCGGCAAGAAGTTCTGGCGCGTTGCCGCCGCTGGGCTCGATGGCCGCGGCGCGGGCGGTCTGTGTTCGAAGGTCAAGTCGCGCGGCGGGGTCTGCTTCGCCTATGCGACGATCGGCAATCCGGCCAACGCCCCGGCCTATGCCGCCAAGGCGCGGCCGAAGGCTCCGGCGCTGGCCTATGCCAAGCCGGCTCCGGCCGGGCCGGGCAACGCCCGCAGGTAGAAATCATCGGGTCACAACGGGTAAAAGCCCACGCCAGCCCCCTTCCGCCCCGCGCGGGAGGGGGTTTGCATTTCAGCCGACCGGGGCACCGCCCTTGAACAGGTGCAGCACCCGGCCTTCGACGCCCTGCTTGTCAAACGGGGTATTGCCGGCCGTGGCCGCCATCTTGTCCGAATCGACCACCCAAGGCTTGGCTGGATCGATCACCGCGATATCGGCTTGCAGACCGGCCTCCAGCCGCCCGGCATCGACCCCCAGCAGAGCGGCCGGGTTGGTTGCCAGCAGCGCAAAGGCGCGGGGCGTGTCGATCACCCCGTCGCGGACCAGCCCGAGAGTCAGCGCCAAGAGCGTTTCGGCCCCGGCCATGCCCGGTTCGGCATCGGCAAAGGGCAGACGCTTGTCCTCGGGGCCGCGCGGATCGTGGCCCGATCCGATGACTTCGATCGTCCCGTCGGCCAGCGCCTCCAGCACGGCCTGCCGGTCAGCCTCGGTCCGCAGCGGTGGGGACAGCCGGGTGAAGGTCCGGAAATCGCCGATCGCATTGTCGGACAGCATGAAATGAGCCGGCGTCACCCCGGCGCTGACCTGCAACCCGCGCGCTTTGGCCGCGCGAACCAGGTTCAGCGCGGCGCGGGTGGTCACCTGGCGGAAGTGCAGCCGGGCGCCGGTCAGTTCGGCCAGCGCCAGATCGCGGGCCACGGCCAGTGCCTCGGCTTCGGCCGGGGCCGAGGGCAGGCCCAGCCGGGTCGCCATTTCGCTGGCAGTGGCAACCGCCGGGCCGGTCAGCCCGCCATCCTCAGCATGCGACACGACGGTCAGGCCCAGCATTGCGCAATAGGACAGCAGCCGGTGCATCGTCCCGCTGTCGGCAATCCAGCGTCGTCCGGTCGCGACCGCCCTTGCTCCGGCATCGCGCATCAGCGCCAGTTCGGCGATATCGCCACCAGCCAGATCGCGGGTCGCGGCGGCCAGCGGGTGGACCCACAGGTCCGGCTTGCCCGACCGCGCGGCAAAGCGGACCGCCGACGGCTTGTCGAGCACGGTACCCTGGTCGGGCATCAGCGCGGCACGGGTGATCCCACCGAAGTGACAGGCCGGCTTGTCGATCGCGAACACCCCGAGGTCGACGAGGCCCGGGGCGATCAGCTTGCCCATGGCGTCGATCACCCGGTCGCCGTCTTGCGGCGCGATGTCTGCGCCCAGCGCGACGATCCGGTCACCCTCGCAGCGGATTGCGCCGGTCACCGGCTCGCCTTGGGACAGAACCAGCCGGCCATTGACGATCGTGAGGGGGGCCAGCGCCTTCATGCCCAGCCCTCCACGCCGCGCGCCCTTCGGGTCAGCACATCAAGGCAGGCCATCCGGATCGCCACCCCCATCTCGACCTGGGTGGTGATGGCGGAACGACCCGGCAGGTCGGCGACATTGCTGTCGATCTCGATCCCGCGGTTCATCGGGCCGGGGTGCATCACCAGTGCATCGGGCGCGGCCTTGGCCAGGCGCTCCAGCGTCAGCCCGTAGAGGTGGCGGTATTCGCGTGGGGAGGGAATGAACTGGCCGCTCATCCGCTCCTGCTGCAGTCGCAGCATCATTACCACGTCGGCCCCGGCCAGCGCCGCGTCGAAATCGTGGAACGGGGTGACCTTCAATGCTTCGATCCCGGCCGGCATCAGCGCCGGCGGGGCGCAGACCCGGACATCGGCGCCCAGCGTGGTCAGGCAATGGATGTTCGAGCGCGCCACCCGGCTGTGCAGGATATCGCCGCAGATCGTCACTTTCAGCCCGGAGAAATCGCCCTTGGCGTGGCGGATCGTCAGCGCATCGAGCAGGCCCTGGGTCGGGTGCTCGTGCTGGCCGTCCCCGGCGTTGAGCACCGGGCAATCGACCTTCTCTGCAATCAGCCCGACAGCGCCACTGCTCTGGTGGCGGATCACCATCGCATCGGCGTGCATCGCGTTCAGCGTCATCGCGGTGTCGATCAGGGTTTCGCCCTTCTTCACGCTCGACTGCGCGACCTGCATGTTGACCACGTCCGCGCCGAGCCGCTTGCCCGCAATCTCGAAGCTGAGCAGCGTCCGGGTGCTGTTTTCGAAGAACGCGTTGATGATCGTCAGACCCGCCAGCCGGTCATTGCGCTTGTGCGCGGCGCGGTTGTGTTCGACCCATTGCTCGGCTTCATCGAGCAGGAACAGGAGCTCCCACGGGGCCAGCCCGGCCAGCGCGATCAGGTCGCGGTGCGGGAAGGCGGCGGAGCCAGCCGGATAGCGGCCCGTTCGGGTCAAGTTCGACGATGTCATTGAAGACGGTGCCTTAGACGCGCGGTCGGCAAGTGGCAAGCCGCGCTTCCTGCTTGTCACCCGACGATGCAGCTAGCGCGCTCATCGACAGTGGACTGGCCAAGCGTGGCGGCGCTCTCTATGCCGATGCAAACGACTGCAAGGGATACCGCATGACTTTCGCCCGCAAGGCCTGGCACTTTCTCGTCGCGATCAAGGACGGCATGGCGCTGGTATTCCTGCTGCTGTTCTTCTTCGCGGTCTATGCCGTGCTGACCGCGCGCCCCAGTGCCGGGACGCTGCGCGATGGCGCGCTGCTGCTGCGGCTGAACGGCACGGTGGTCGAAGAACCGGCCGAACGCGATCCGCTGCAGGGACTGCTGACCGGATCGGCCCAACCTCGCGAATACAAGGCCCGTGATCTCGTCCGCGCGATCGAGCTGGCGGCCGAGGATGACAAGATCAAGGCCGTCGTGCTCGATCTGTCGCAGTTCGCCGGTGGCGGCATGGTCAACATGCAGGAAATAGGCGCTGCGCTCGACAAGGTCCGGGCCGCCAAGAAACCGGTGCTGGCCTATGCCATGGCCTATACCGATGACGGGGTGATGCTGGCGGCGCACGCCAGCGAGGTGTGGGTCAATCCGCTGGGCGGGGCCTTTGTCGTGGGGCCGGGTGGCAACC
This sequence comes from uncultured Novosphingobium sp., assembly GCA_937897535.1. GTDB lineage: Bacteria > Pseudomonadota > Alphaproteobacteria > Sphingomonadales > Sphingomonadaceae > Novosphingobium. Next base: position 6,782 of record CALCQB010000013.1, read on the forward strand.
GGCTGTACTATGCCGACCTGCTCAAGCGCTTCAACGTCAACGTCCACGTCTACAAGGTCGGGACCTACAAGGATTTCGTCGAACCCTACCTGTTCAACCAGGCCTCGGCCCCGTCGAAGGAAGCCCGCAGCGCGCTGCTCGGCGCGGTGTTCGAAGAGTGGAAGGCCGATGTGACCAAGGCCCGGCCCAAGGCCAATATCAAGCTGGTCACCACCGATCCGGTGGCCTGGATCGCTGCGGCCAAGGGCGACACCGCGCAAGCCGCGCTCAACGCCGGACTGGTCGACAAGCTGGGCGACGAAGTGGCGTTTGGCGAGCGGGTCAAACAGGTGGCTGGCGAAGATGGCTATCTCGACCGGCCCGGCAGCTTTGCCAGCAACCGGTTTGAAACCCTGCTGGCGGCCCACCCTGAGGATGACGATGGCGAGGCGGTCGCGGTGGTGACGGTCGCGGGCGAGATCGTCGATGGCAAGGCCGGCCCGGGCCGCGCCGGGGGAGAGCGAATCGCCCGGCTGATCGATGACGCCAACAAGGACGATGCCAAGGCACTGGTGCTGCGGGTCGATTCGCCCGGTGGCTCGGTCTTTGCCTCCGAACAGATCCGGCTGGCGCTCGAACGGTTCAAGGCCAAGGGGCGGCCGGTGGTGGTTTCGATGGGCAACGTCGCGGCCAGCGGCGGCTACTGGGTTTCGACCCCGGCCAACCGGATCTTTGCCGAACCCGGCACGATCACCGGTTCGATCGGCATCTTTGCGCTGCTCCCCAGTTTCGAGAAGACCCTGGCCGATTACGGGGTCAAGTCGGACGGTGTGCAGACCACGCCGCTGTCGGGCCAGCCCGATCTTCTCGGCGGGTTCGCGCCCGAGGCCGAGCAGATGATCCAGGCCAATATCGAGAACAATTACGGCCGGTTCCTCGGCCTGGTCGCCAAGTCGCGCGGCAAGACGCCCGAGCAGATCGATAGCATTGCGCAAGGGCGGGTCTGGGACGGCGGAACCGCGCGCCAGAACGGGCTGGTCGATCAGTTCGGCGGTCTGCCCGAAGCGCTCGCCTTCGCCGCGCAGTCGGCCAAGCTGGAGGAATGGCACCCGCAGTATTACGGCACCGATGCCAATCCCTATGCCTCGCTGCTCGACCGGATGACCGGCGATGACGAGGAAGACAGCGAACCGGCGGCAACCGATTTTGCCGGTCTGGTTGCAATCCAGCAGCAGGCCCGGCTGTCCGGGGCGCTGTCCGAACTCCAGTGGCTCGGCCAGGTTCGTGGTGCCCAGGCTTATTGCCTCGAATGCGCCGTGCCGGTGCAGGCACCCGCCCGCCGGGTTGATGCCAGCTGGCTGGGCAAGCTGGCGGTCGTGCTGGGGCTAAGGTAAACCGAGAGGCTAACGCTTGCCCTTTCCCGGCTGGGCCACTAAGGGCCACGCCTTGATTCACACTTCGTCGGGCTTGCGGGCGTGGCGGAACTGGTAGACGCGCTGGTTTTAGGTACCAGTATCGCAAGATGTGGGGGTTCGAGTCCCTTCGCCCGCACCAGTACCGGCCCGACCGTTCCGACGAAGCGCACTTTTGCTAGAAGGCTTCTTTTGTCATGCAGATTGTTGAGACCAGCAACCAGGGTTTGAAGCGCGCTTACAGCGTCACCATCGCGGCCAAGGACATTGCCGCCCGGATCGACGGCGAAGTGAGCAAGATCGCCCCGCAGGTGCGGATGCCCGGCTTCCGCCCCGGCAAGGTGCCGGCCAACCTGGTCAAGAAGATGCACGGCCCGCAGCTGCATCAGGATGCGCTCAACACCACGGTCCGCGAAGCGATCGACAAGGTCATCGCCGACAACAAGCTGCGTCCCGCGATGCAGCCGCAGATCGCGCTTGGCGAAGGCTATGAAGAAGGCAAGGACGCCGAACTGACGGTCGATCTGGAAGTCCTGCCGGCGATCGAAACCCCTTCGCTCGACGGGATCAAGCTGGAAAAGCTGGTGGTGCCGGTCTCTGACGCCGAAGTCGACGCCCAGCTTGCGCAGCTGGCAGCGGGCGCCAAGAGCTTCACCGACGCCAAGAAGGGCAAGAAGGCAGAGAACGGCGATCAGCTGATCATCGATTTCACCGGCAAGCTCGACGGCGTGGCCTTCGATGGCGGCAGCGCCACCGACACCGCGCTGGAACTGGGCGCGAACCGCTTCATCCCGGGCTTCGAAGAACAGCTGGTCGGGGTCAAGGCTGGCGATGAAACCACCATCACCGTGACCTTCCCGGACGATTATCCGGCCGAAAACCTCAAGGGTCAGGCCGCAACCTTCGATATCGTGGTCAAGGCGGTCAAGGTTCCGGGCGAAAGCACCCCCGACGACGATTTCGCCAAGTCGCTGGGCCTGACCGATCTCGCCCAGCTCAAGGGCCTGCTGCGCGGTCAGCTCGAGCAGGAAAGCGCCGGACAGACCCGCACCCAGATGAAGCGCGCGCTGCTCGATCTGCTCGCCGCCGGGCATGACTTCGACGTGCCGCCGAGCATGGTCGAGGCCGAATTCCAGCAGATCTGGGCCCAGCTCCAGCAGGAAGCCCAGAACGAACCCGATCCGGCCGAAGCGCTGAAGGAAATCGAGAACGAAAAGGACGACTACCGGACCATCGCGGTGCGCCGGGTCCGGCTCGGCCTGCTCCTTTCGGAAATCGGTCAGGCCAACGGGGTCGAGGTCAGCCAGCAGGAAATGCAGATGCTGGTGACCCAAGCCGCCCAGCAGTACCGCCAGGAAGACCGCCAGCGCTTCGTCGAATACATCCAGCAGGATCCGCTCGCCGCGGCCCAGCTGCGCGCGCCGCTGTATGAAGACAAGGTTGTCGACTTCCTGTTCGACAAGGCCGAAGTCACCGAACGCGCCGTGACCAAGGATGAACTGCAGGCAGCGATCGAAGCCGAAGACGCCGCTCCGGCTCCGGCCAAGGCCAAGAAGGCTCCGGCCAAGAAGGCTGCCGCCAAGTCCGACGACAAGGCTGACGAAAAGCAGGCCAAGGAAGCCAAGCCCAAGGCCGAAAAGGCTGAGAAGCCTGCCGCCGAGAAGAAGCCGGCTGCCAAGAAGGCTCCGGCCAAGAAGGCCTGATCCTTCCAGCCTCGAACTTGCGAAAGGGCGTCCTGTTTGGGGCGCCCTTTCTCGTTACGGGGTCAGCGCGCCTTGCAGGTATTGAACCCCAGCAGGGCATAGGCCGGGCACCAGCCGATCAGCCCGGTCAGCAGCGGCACCACCCCGATCCAGGTCCACGGCGTGTAGTGTCCGGTCAGGGCCAGCACGAGCAGGATCAGTCCGATCCCGATCCGCATGATCCGATCGGCGCGTCCTTCGTTCGCAGTCATAGTTTGGCCTCCTCAAGATTGCCTTGAAGAGGGCAACTTGCACCGGTCACGACCCGCGCGAACTGATCCAAATCATAATATGCTAATATTTGTCATTCGCCCCAGCGCTTGAAATCGGGCACCGGCAGGGTGACGGTCCGGGCGTTCTCATAGGCGGCCCCGGCCTCCAGCACGGCCTTGTCGCTCCACTTGGGGCCGATGAACGACAGGCCGACCGGAAGGCCCTCGACCTCGCCCATCGGCACGGTCAGGTGCGGATAGCCGGCGATAGCAGCCAAGCTACCCGCGCCGACCGCCATGAAGTGATCGCCGGTCACCAGGTCGATCGGCCAGGCCGGGCCTTCGGTCGGCGCTATCAGGAAAGCCACCTTGTTGTCGGCCAGCAGTTTGTCGATCCCTTCGGGCCCGGCGAGGCGCAGCGAGTTCGCGCGGGCTTTCTCATAGGCGGGGCGGTCGGAAAGCAGCTCGGCGGCCTCGAACGTATCCTGACCGAACCAGCGCAACTCGGCCGGCGTCGCCTTGTTGAAGGCGATCAGCTCGGTCAGGGTCCGCACCTTGGGGGTGCCCGGCAGGCCCGCCAGGTTCACCGTCACCGTGAAGATGTCGTTCAGGTACATCGCCACCGGATCGTCCGACTTCTCGCCCAGCGCGAACGCCGCCGACGGCGCGGTCGGCGTCAGCAGCGCGTCCACGGTCCGCCACGCCTGGTCGAAGTCGTCGGCGATCCGGCGACGGACCTTCAGCGCCTTCAGGTAGTAGGCGTCGTAATAGCCGGCCGACAGCACATAGGTGCCGATCAGGATGCGGCGCTTGACCTCTTCGCCGAAGCCCGCGGCCCGTGTGTTCTCATAGGTCTCGGTCAGGTTGGCGCCCGGTTCGCGGATGCCGACCCGCATGCCGTCATCGCGCGCCAGGTTCGACG
>CALCQB010000014.1 GCA_937897535.1 uncultured Novosphingobium sp.
CTGCGCTGTGCCATAGGCGGGAGCGATGGATTACAGCGACGATCCCTTCCTGGCAGAAGCCGCAGACCTGCTGGGTCCGCGTGGCTTGACCCGCGATCCGGATCTGGTCGCGCCGTGGCTGACCGACTGGCGCGGGCGCTATACCGGCGCGGCGCGGGCCCTGGCTTCGCCGGCCAGCACGGCGGAACTGGCAGCGCTGGTCAAGCTGTGCGCGCGGCATGGGGTGCCGGTCGTCCCGCAAGGCGGCAACAGCGGGATGTCAGGCGGCGCGACGCCCGACGCGAGTGGCACCGCGCTGCTGGTCTCAACGCGGCGCATGAACGCGATCCGTGCGGTGGATGCGCAGGCCCGCACCGTGCTGTGCGAAGCGGGGGTGGTGCTGCAAAGCCTGCACGATGCGGCTGAGGCGCAAGGGCTGCGCTTTCCGCTGACGCTTGGCGGCAAGGGCTCGGCGACAATCGGCGGGCTGATTTCCACCAATGCCGGCGGGACCCAGGTGCTGCGTCACGGGCCGATGCGCGCGCAGGTGCTGGGGATCGAGGCGGTGCTTCCGGACGGATCGGTCTATTCCGCCCTCACCCCGCTCAAGAAAGACAATCGCGGCTTCGATCTGAAGCAATTGTTCATGGGCAGCGAGGGAACCCTGGGGATTGTCACCGCCGCCACGCTGCGGCTGGTTCCGGCACCGCGCGCGCGGATGGTGGTCTGGGCGGGCCTAGCCTCGATCCAGCTGGCTCGCGCGCTGCTGCTGCTTTGCGAGGAGCAGGTCGGAGACGCGCTGGAAGGCTTCGAAGTGCTGCCGCAATCTTGCCTCGCGGCGGTGCTGGACTATCTGCCGGAAGCGCGCTCGCCGCTTGCCGCAGCGCACCCTTGGCACGCCCTGATCGAACTCGTCGGCGATGATCCCGCGCCGCTAGGCGAAGCACTGCTGGCCGGGGCGCTGGAGCAAGGACTGCTCGAGGACGCCGTGATCGCCGCTTCCGAAGCCCAGGCCGAAGCCTTCTGGACCTTGCGCGAATCGGTTTCCCCGGCCGAACGCGCCAAGGGGCCGGCGATGCAGCACGACATCGCCGTCCCGGTCGAGCGGATGGCCGACTTCCTCGAGGCGGTGGTTCCGGCGATCGAGGGCCGCTGGCCGGGCACCCGCGCCTTCGGCTTTGGGCACCTGGGCGATGGCAATGTCCACTTTCACGTCCAGGCCCCGCCGGGGGTGGAGCGCGCCGCCTGGGAAGCAGGCGACGGCAAGGCGATCAGCGCGGCGGTCGACGATCTGGTAACTCGCTGGCATGGCACGATTTCAGCCGAACACGGGATCGGCCAGCTCAAGGTCGCAGAACTCGAGCGGCTGGGCGATCCGGTTGCGCTGGACCTGCTCCACAGGGTCAAGGCCGCGCTCGATCCGGCCGGTTTGCTCAATCCCGGCAAGCTGCTTGCGCGGCGGACCCCAAGCGCTTAAAGGCGCGCATTCGTGCCTGCCCGGAAGCGCCGGGCGGGTCGCAGCATAGACTTCTGGAGAGAGACCCATGGCCAGCGCGCCGCAAGCCGCCCAACTGCCGCTGTTCTACAAGGACCTGATGCCGCTCAACAGCCGCGATCACGCGGAATGGCAGAGCAAGACCACCGAAAACGCGACCTGGATGGTCGGCCAGCACGCGATTCCGCTGACCGCCGAAGAATTCGTCCACGCCTCGCGCAACTATCCGATCGTGTTCTCGATTGCCGACAGCCCGGTGCCGCTGGCGCTGATGGGCCTCAACGAAGGGGTCAACACCTTCTTCGACGATGATGGCAAGCTCAACACCCCGGTCTATGTTCCGGCCTATGCCCGGCGCTATCCGTTCATGCTGGCCAAGCTGACCCCGGACACCGAAGAGCTGTCGCTGTGCTTTGACCCGACCAGCAACCTGATCGGCGATTTCAAGGACGGGGTTACCCTGTTCGATGGCGACCAGCCGAGCGAAAGCTGCAAGGCGACGCTCGATTTCTGCCGCAATTTCGAAGAAGCCGGGTTCCGTACCCAGGCGTTCGTCGATGAGCTGGTCAAGCACAACTTGCTGATGGACGGCGAAGTTTCGATCCAGCAGCAGGGCACCGAGCAGCCGTTCATCTATCGCGGCTTCAAGATGGTCGATCAGGAAAAGCTCCGCGAACTGCGCGGCGACGTGCTGCGGACGATGAACCAGAACGGCATGCTCGCGCTGATCTTCGCGCATCTGTTCAGCCTGGAACTGATGAGCGACGTGTTCGGGCGCCAGGTCCAGCAGGGCAAGGGCCCGGTTCCGGTCCCCGCCGCCTGACCCTCGGTGTCTACGCGCGGTCGGAAAAACCCGCGCGGACAGCCACTTCATTCGTATGCATTGTCCCGGCTCTTGCAAGAGGGCCGGGACAAGCGTATCTAGAACATTGTTCTGTCGGGCTACCCTCATGGCTTGGCGGAACTTGGTGCACGCATGTGCACCTCCTCCCTGAACCTTGGCCACCTCGTGCATCATGCACGAGGTGGTTTTTTATGGGCATTTACTCCGCCGCGTTGGCCCAGTTGCCCGCCCGGCCGAGGTCGGCAACTTCGCCCGCCAGCCGCCGGACCAAACCGCACAATACCTCGACCATCGCCGCAAATCCTTCGCCGGGTTCGGCCAGCCGCGAATCGAGGTAGCTCGACCGATCGATCTCGAGTTGCAAGGCGTGGATCCCTTCGCTCGGCGCGGCATGACGCTCGAGCACATAGCCCCCCGCATAGGGCCGGTTGTGCGCCGTCCCGCGGCGCAGTTCGGCAAAATAGCCGAAGCTGCTGCCGACCAGCGCCCCGTGGCAGGCGGTGCCGAATCGGTCGCCCAGGACAAATTCCGGTGCCGGCGGTCCGCCGCGATATCCCAGCGGCGGCATCGAGTGGAGATCGAGCAGCAGCGCCGCGCCCCACCGCTCGCGCAGCTTGCCCAGTGTGTCAGACAGGCATTCGTGATAAGGACCGTGGATCGCCGCGATCCGCGCCGACAGCTCCTCGGCCTCGTGCCGCCGCTTCCACAATTCGCCGAGGCCGGGAATGCGCCTGGGAATCACCCCCAGCCCGCTGCGCGCGCGCATTCCCGGGGCATAACTGCCCAGACTGTCGGGACGCCCGCGCGAGAACATCTCCCAATCGACATCCTGGGTATCGCGGTTGAGATCGATCATCGCGCGCGGGGCGTGGGCGACCAGCAGCGCCGCTCCGGTCCGCTTGGCCACCTCGTGCCCCAGCCGGTCGGCATAGCGGTCTTCGAGCTTGAGCGCGGCAAAGCCGGGATTGCGCATCCGCTCGAGCAGGCTGCCGGGATAGGCCCGCCCGGCGTGCGGGACCGCAATCAGCAGCGGCAGATCGGACGGCTGCGGCAACGACAGCGAAAACGCCGGGCTGCCATCGCCGCCCGGGATGGTGCCGCCATGCACAATTTGCGAATCGGCAGGCCGGGGCTGGTCGGAATCCATCCTGCAAAGCTGGCCTGCCAGCGGCGCTGTGTCAAAGTCGGCCAGCGGTGATTTGAACGCGGATTGTTAACCGGCGTGATGTATGACGCTGCATGGCCTGCCGGAGAACCCCGGTCCGGGCCGGTAACCAGAACCAGCAAAAGGCCCGTGATGATCCGCATTCTCCTCGCCGAAGACGAAGAAGCCATGCGCACCTACCTGGCACGCGCGCTGCAGAATGCCGGCTATGACGTGGTTGCAGTCGATCGCGGCACCGCGGCCCTGCCCTATCTTCAGGGCGGCGAATTCGACCTGCTGCTGTCCGATATCGTGATGCCGGAAATGGACGGGATCGAACTCGCCCAGCGCTGCGCCGAGATCAGCCCGCGGACCAAGGTGATGTTCATCACCGGTTTCGCCGCCGTGACGCTCAAGGCCAGCCGCGAGGCACCGCAGGCCAAAGTGCTGTCAAAACCGTTCCATCTCAAGGACCTGGTGATGGAAGTCGAACGGATTTTCGGCCAAGCGGCCCAAGCCAGCATCTAAGTCCTTGCATCCCCGGGGGAGCCTCGCTAATGGCGCTCCCCTGTCCGGGGCGACGGCCCCGGGCAGACATGAATGGTGCGGGCGTATAGCTCAGTGGTAGAGCACTATGTTGACATCGTAGGGGTCGC
>CALCQB010000015.1 GCA_937897535.1 uncultured Novosphingobium sp.
CAAGTTCTGCACTTATTGCGTGGTGCCTTACACCCGCGGCGCGGAAATATCGCGTCCGTTCAGCGATCTGGTCGCCGAAGCCCACAGACTGGTCGATGCTGGCGCGCGCGAGATCACGCTGCTCGGCCAGAACGTCAACGCCTGGCGCGATAGCGATGGGCGCGGACTTGAGAAACTGATCGAGGTCCTCGCCGCGATCCCTTCGTTGGCGCGGATCCGCTATACCACCAGCCATCCCAACGACATGACCGACGGGTTGATCGCGGCGCACCGCGACGTGCCCAAATTGATGCCGTTCCTGCACCTGCCGGTCCAGTCGGGCAGCGACCGCGTGCTCAAGGCGATGAACCGCAGCCACACTGCGGCGAGCTACCTCAAGGTTCTCGACCAGGTCCGCGCGGTCCGGCCCGACATTGCACTGTCGGGCGATTTCATCGTCGGCTTTCCCGGCGAGACCGAAGCCGAGTTCGCCGACACGATCAAGCTGGTCGAAGCAGTCGGCTATGCCCAGTGCTTCAGCTTCAAGTATTCGCCCCGCCCCGGCACCCCGGCCGCGACGATGGCCGATCAGATCGCCCCGGAGGTGATGGACGAGCGGCTCCAGCGGCTCCAGGCCGCGCTCAATGCCACCCAGCTTGCGTTCAACCGGGCCTCGCTCGGCCGGCGCTGCACCGTGCTGGTCGAACGCAAGGGCAAGCTGCCCGGGCAGTGGCTCGGCAAATCGCCGTGGCTGCAATCTGTCCACTTCTTCGGCGCTGTCGCGATCGGCGACCTGGTCGAGGTTGAACTGGTCGAGGCCGGGGCCAATTCGCTGAGCGGGCGGCTGGCTGCTCCAGATTTGGCCCGGTGAACCCGGCGTTCTGGCAGCGCGGATATTGCGTGGCGGAGGATCTCGTTTCTCCAACCCAGCTGGCATTTGTCCGTGCTGCGATGGAGGTTTCCGAACGGACCGGTCGGATGCGTTTTGCGACCAAGGCTGTGCCTCAGGGCGCGCTCAATGAATATGCGCCGTTCGCTGGTGAAATGATGCTCAACCAGTGCCGTCCCGGCATCGAAGCGATTGTCGACCGTGCGCTCGAGCCGGCCTACGCGTTCTGGCGGATCTATCGGCGCGGTGCTGAATTGACCCGCCATGTCGATCGCAACGCCTGCGAAATAAGTGTCTCGCTGCCGATCCACTCCAGCCCCACCGACGCGCCCTGGCCGATTTTCGTGCAGGACCTGCAAGGCGTGAAGACCGGCGTCGCTTTGCACGAGGGGTCCGGGATCGTCTATCAAGGCTGCAAAATCCCGCACTGGCGCGAGCCGTTCGCGGGCGAACTGCAGTACCAGGTCTTTCTGCATTACGTGATCTCCGGCGGAGACAAATTGGCATTCGCGTTTGATCGCCGCAATCGCCGGGCAATCGACCGGTTACTTGGCTGACCGCAGCCCCGCGGTTTTCCCCAACCGTTCGGCATTACAGCGCTTGCGCCCAGCCGTGCCGGGCCTATCTTCCGAATCAGGCCGCATCCGGCCCAGCGAAAGGAGCAAATGGCCCGCAAACCTGCACGCGCCTGGTCCGAGGCGCCCGCCCGTTCCGCCCAGCAACGCGCCCGCGCCGAACTGGAGTTTGAAGAAGCGACCATGCTGGGGGCCTTGTTCGGGCAGTTCGACGCCAACCTGGTGCTGATCGAGAACCGGCTGGGGGTGTTCATTTCGGCGCGCGGCAACCGGGTCCAGATCGAAGGACCGGAAGACAGCGTGGCCCGGGCCCGCGACGTCCTCAAGACCATGCACCAGCGGCTGATGAAGGGCGATGAAGTTGACGCCGGCGCGGTCGAGGCGATCATCGTGATGTCGGCCGAACCGACGCTGGAAGGGATCGTCTCCGGCGACGACGGCGCCCCGCCGATCATGATCCGGACCCGCAAGAAGACGATCGTCCCGCGCTCTGCGATGCAAATCGAATACATGCGCGCGCTGGCCAGCAAGGACATGATCTTCGCGCTCGGCCCGGCCGGTACCGGCAAGACCTATGTCGCCGTGGCGCAGGCGGTATCACAGCTCATCACCGGCTCGGTGCAGCGCCTGATCCTCAGCCGCCCGGCGGTCGAGGCGGGCGAGCGGCTTGGCTTCCTGCCCGGCGACATGAAGGAAAAGGTCGATCCCTACCTGCGCCCGCTCTACGACGCGCTTTACGATTGCATGCCGCCCGAACAGGTCGAGCGGCGAATCGCCAGCGGCGAGATCGAGATCGCCCCGATCGCGTTCATGCGCGGGCGCACGCTGGCCGATGCCTTCGTGATCCTCGACGAAGCGCAGAATACCACGCCCGCACAGATGAAGATGTTCCTGACCCGGTTCGGCCAGAACAGCCGGATGGTGATCTGCGGCGACCCCAATCAGACCGACATTCCCGGTGGCCCCGCGATGAGCGGCCTCAACGATGCGGTCGCCCGGCTCGATGGGATCGAAGGTATCGCGATGTCCCGCTTCACAAGCGCCGACGTGGTCCGCCACCCGATCGTCGGGCGGATTGTCGATGCCTATGAGGGGACTGGCTGATCGGTTAGACTGTCTTAAGTCCGGACAGGGGGGGCAAGCCCATGACTGACGCTCAAACAGTTCGTAGTGCACAAGCCGCGAATCCGCGCTCGCACTTCTTTTTCAGTGCCGCCATCCTGATGGCCTTGGTCGTGTTTCTGGGGTTCCTGCCGAGCTTCTATCTTCGCTCACAGTATCGCGACACAGCGCTGCCTGCCTATCTGATCGTCCACGGCGTGTTCATGACGATGTGGATGCTGCTGTTTCTGATCCAGACCGGTCTCGTTGTCAGACGCAGAACCGATTTGCACCG
>CALCQB010000016.1 GCA_937897535.1 uncultured Novosphingobium sp.
GCGCGTGGGCATCATCGGCACCGGCGCCACGGCGGTGCAGTGCGTGCCGCACCTGGGCGCGGGCGCGGGCGAGCTGTTCGTGTTCCAGCGCACGCCCAGCTTCACCATGCCCATGCGCAACCAGCCGCTGGAGGCCGACTACGTGGACGAGGTCAAGCGCAACTACCCGGCCATGCGCGAGATCGCCCGCAACAGCGCGGTCGGTGGCCTGCGCCCGCAGTCGACGCGCGCCTTCTTCAGCGTCACGCCGGCCCAGCGCCAGCAGCTGCTGGAAGACGCCTGGAAAAACGGCGGCCTGGCCATGCTGGGCACCTTCGCCGACCTGCTGATCAACCCCGAGGCGAACGAACACGTGGCCGAGTTCGTGCGCGGCAAGATCGGCGAGGTGGTGAAGGACCCGGCGACCGCCGAAGCGCTCAAGCCACGCGGCTACCCCATCTTCGCGCGCCGCCCCTGCCTGGACAGCAGCTACTACGAAACCTACAACCAGCCCAACGTGCACCTGGTGGACTGCCTGGAGGACCCGATCCTCGAGATCACCGAGAAGGGCGTTCGCACCGCGTCCGGTGAGGTGGCGCTGGACATGCTGATCCTGGCCACCGGCTACGACGGCCTGACCGGCGCGCTGGTCGAGGCTGCCCGCAAGGCCGGATTCGCCGATATCCGCCCGGTGGTGGAACTGCGCGGCGTCTGCGCGGATTGCAGCTAACGGTTACTCGCCCGCTGGGGGAGTCACTCAACCAAATTGCGTCAGGCTGAGCACATTGCCATCGGGATCGGCAAACCACACGATCTTCGCGCCGCCATCGGGCGAGGCCCAGATGCCGTCAGTGTCCTGCCCGAACCCTTCATAGATCTTCGGCTGCACCCCTTTGGCCTTGAGCGCTGCGATGGCGGAGCGGATATCGGCGACGTGCCAGCCCAGCACGGTATGGCCGCTGGCCTGGTGCCCGGGCAGATCGGTCAGCCGCATCGGTGTGCGGTTGCCGACATCGAGCGTCGCGGCATGGCTGTCCTCGCCCAGCACCCTCAGTCCGAGCACGTCGCGGTAGAACGGCAAGCTTTTCGTCCGGTCCGCCGTCAGCACGAAAACCACCGGCGGGGCATTGGCGGGGAGTGACATTGGCCGGTCTCCTTGGCGCGTCCATCGAAAGTGCACCTTAGTCTCAATCGACACGAATGAAACCAAAGTGTAAGGCGAGATCCATGAGTTCCGATCCGGCCACGCCGCTCCTCGACACTGTCGATCTTCCCGCCGACCTCCGGAAGCTGCCGCCGGGCCAGCTGCGCCAGCTGGCGGACGAATTGCGCGCCGAAATGATCAGCGCGGTCGGCACCACCGGGGGGCACCTTGGCTCGGGGCTGGGCGTGGTCGAATTGACCGTCGCGATCCACTATGTGTTCAACACGCCCGACGACAAGCTGGTCTGGGACGTCGGCCATCAGGCCTATCCGCACAAGATCCTGACCGGGCGGCGCAGCCGGATCCGTACCCTGCGCAGCGGCGGCGGCCTGTCGGGCTTCACCAAGCGCAGCGAGAGCGAGTACGATCCGTTCGGCGCCGCGCACTCGTCGACCTCGATCTCGGCCGCGCTGGGATTTGCGGTGGCCAACAAGCTGGCCGGCCAGCAAGGCAAGGGCATCGCGGTGATCGGCGACGGCGCGATGAGCGCCGGGATGGCCTACGAGGCGATGAACAACGCCGCCGAGGCCGGCAACCGGCTGGTGGTGATCCTCAATGACAACGACATGTCGATCGCGCCTCCCGTGGGCGGGCTTTCGGCCTATCTCGCCCGGCTGGTGTCGTCGCGCCCGTTCCTGTCGCTGCGTGAGATCGCCAAGCGGCTGTCGCGCAAGCTGCCCGAACCGCTTCACCGCGCCGCCAAGAAAACCGACGAGTTCGCCCGCGGCATGGCGATGGGCGGGACGCTGTTCGAAGAGCTGGGCTTCTACTACGTCGGCCCGATTGACGGCCACAACCTCGACCAGCTGATCCCGGTACTCGAAAACGTCCGCGACGCCGCCGAAGGTCCGTGCCTGATCCATGTCGTGACGCAAAAGGGCAAGGGCTATGCCCCGGCCGAAGCCAGCGCCGACAAGTACCACGGGGTGCAGAAGTTCGACGTGATCACCGGCCAGCAGGTCAAGGCCGTGGCCAGTGCCCCGGCTTACCAGAACGTGTTCGGTGAGACCCTCGCCAAACTGGCCGAGAGCGACCCCCGGATCTGCGCGATCACCGCCGCGATGCCGAGCGGCACCGGGGTGGACAAGTTCGCCGCCGCGCATCCCGAGCGGACCTTCGACGTCGGCATTGCCGAACAGCACGGGGTGACCTTCGCCGCCGGCCTTGCCGCGCAGGGGATGCGGCCGTTCTGCGCGATCTACTCAACCTTTCTCCAGCGCGCCTATGACCAGGTAGTCCACGACGTCGCGATCCAGAACCTGCCGGTGCGGTTCGCGATCGACCGCGCGGGCCTGGTCGGGGCCGACGGGGCGACTCACGCCGGGTCGTTCGACATTACTTATTTGGCCAGCCTGCCCAACATGGTGGTGATGGCCGCTGCGGATGAGGCCGAACTGGTCCACATGACCTACACCGCTGCGCTGCATGACAGCGGCCCGATCGCTTTCCGCTATCCGCGCGGCAACGGCACCGGGGTCGCCCTGCCTGAGGTTCCGCAGCAGCTCGAGATCGGCAAGGGCCGGATCGTCCGCCACGGTAGCAAGGTTGCGATCCTCTCGCTCGGCACCCGGCTGGCCGAGGCGCTGAAGGCCGCCGATCAGCTCGAGGCCAAGGGGCTGTCAACCACGGTTGCCGACCTGCGCTTTGCCAAGCCGCTCGACCATGACTTGATCCGCCAGCTGATGACC
>CALCQB010000017.1 GCA_937897535.1 uncultured Novosphingobium sp.
TTTCGCCCTGAACCGAGGCGTTTTCAAGCTTGCCATCGGCCTTCTCGACCACTCCGATCGCTTCGCTGCCAAAGCTGTGGGCGACGTCGGGGGCGAGCAGGAAATCGAGCCGGGCCGAGACCTCGTCCTCGTGCGGCTGCTCATAGCTCATGCCGGTTACCCGGCAGCGGCTCGGGCCCAGTCGCTGGCACGCGGCGGCGTGCTGTTGCTGGACCTGTGAGACAGCCTGGGCGGGTAGCGTAAAGGCGTAGTCGTAACGGAACGCAACGCCGGGCGCGACCGCGCCGGAGATGGCAGGTGCGCTGTCGGCAGCACCCGCGGCAGTATCGCCCGAAGCTGCCGCCTCTTCGGGCTTTTCCGAACTGCATCCGACCAAAAGCAGCGCGGGGGCGGCAAGGAGCAAGATGGAATGGGAAACAGGACGCATGACATTCTCCCCAATTATTCTACCGAATCGGTAGAGTTCTAGGTCTATCAGTCTGCGCTGGTTTTCCGCGTGGCGATTCGGTCAGTTCGGTGTCGAGGAAAAGTGCAGGATCGCGCTGCCTTCGGCTGCAATGGGCACGACAAACAGCGGCACGCCGTCGCGCTTCTCCCACTTGGCGTCGGCCTGGGTGATCTTCCCGCTGCCATAGAGCGGGAGCTTGAGCTCAAACAGGATTGCATGCGGCGCGGCGTTGGTAATCTCGACCTCGACCCAGGACTTGCCGTCCTTCTCCCGCAGCGTGCGCCGGACCACCGTGACATCCGGGGCATCGCCCGCCGCGAGTTCGATCTTCTCGTCCTCGGCGTTGTCCCTCAGGCTCGGCTCGGCGATCAGCATGGTCCGGCCCCAGTGCTCCTGCGCGATGACGAAGGCGCCCGAGGGTAGCGGTAGGCCAAGCTGGTGTTCCTTGTCGTTCTTCGTCCGCAGAATAACCCCGACTTGCGGGCGCTCCTCGCCGTTACCGTAGCTATAGGCGGAAATCTCCGCAGTATGGATCCGCTCGAACGGAACGTTCTGCTGATCGACCAGCCGGGTCTGCTTCATCTGCATCGCGGCCACGGTGGTGCGTTGGGGAACGCGGTATAGCTTGAGGTCGCCGAGTTGTTCGGGTGGGGGCGGTGGAGCCGGACTGACGACCGAAATCGCCAACGGAGCGTCCATCACCGATTCATTGCGGCGCTGCGCGGTCACCACGATCGAGCCATCTTTGTCGGTATAGGAGCCATCATAGCCATAGCGCAGATCGCGCAGCAGCAGCGGCTGGACCAGCTCATAATCGCGCTCGGGCTTGCGCGGGACTTCGTGAGTGCGTTGGCTCGGCCAGCACCGCGCGACGACTTGCGGCTGATTGCCCAAGAACCGCTGGACGTCGGCCCGGTTGAGCCCGCCCGCGACGATCTGGGTCCGGGCATTGGCCAGCGAAACCGAATTGCCGTTGGCCAGCGTGATCCACCCGCCGATGTCCATGGTCTGGCCGTCGGGATTGATCTGCGCGGTATAATTGGCGCTCCAGTCGAACCCCTCGGCGAGATATGTCAGCGTTACGGTCGCGGTGACCGGCCTGGCGCTGCTGGTCAGCACCGACAGCGTCGGCCGCGCTGACAGGCCCTCGGCGCCGCTCGAATAGCGGAAAGTCTCGGGCAGGCCGGTGCAGCGCAGGTTCTCGGTCCCGGCGGCGGTCTTGAAAACCACCCCGTCTTCGCTCGCCGAGACGACTTCGGCCTGCACCGCCACCGCCTTGCCGGTGCGGGAATCGGTCCGCTGGAGCATGATCTTCTTGCCCCGGACTGCCCGGATCAGCGAGGAGGGCGAAAGCAGCGCCGCGTCGCGGTTCCTTTCGATTACCCTGCCCGGCAGCCCGGACACGATCGCGCTTTCGGGAATGATCCCGTCAACCACCCCTTCGAATCGCAAGCGGCTTTTGCCCGCCGGGATCTGGACGGTGCGGGTTTCCATCACCACCGCAAAGCCGCCCAGCGCATCGAGCTGGATCGAGCCGCCGTTGCGGTATGGCGCGCGGTAGATGGTCACCGACACGTCGTTGGGTTCGCTCGCAGCCACGTCGCGCACCTGCGCCTGTGCGGGCAGAGCTGCGGCGAGCGCCAGGACGAAGATCAGCAGGCGGCGCACCGGCGCTTGTCCCGCTCAGTACCGGCTGTCGAAAGTCGCGGTCAGATCGACCTTGCCGTTGGCCGGGACCGTCACCGTCCACAGCGCGGTGTCGGCATCGCGGCGCTCGCTCTTGGCGCTTTCCGCAGTGATCCGCACATCGCCCCACAGCCCGCCCTGAATCACCCGCACCGTCACCGGCTTGGGCAAGGCATTGCTGACGGTATAGCGCATCGCGGTCTTCCAGCGCTGGTCGCTGATCCGGGTACGCGATTCGACCACCGGCTGGACCTTCACGTCGAAGGCCTGTCCGGTGCTGATCGCCAGCTTCGAGCCCATCGGAGTGTGGCCGATCGCGTGTTCACCGATGAACTGCGCCTGGCCTTTGGAATCGCGAATATAGAACCGCACCACTCCGGCCGGCAGCTGGTCTCCCAGGCCGCCCTTGGCCGAATTGCTGAAGGTATAGACCGTCGCCGCACTGATCGGGGTCTGCGAGGTCTGCAGCCAGCCAAATCGTGCCTCGTAGCCGTGCTGCGCCGGGGCACCCTGGACATCGAGGAAGCTGACCTGCTTGGTCTGGAGGTTGGCGATCGTGGTCCGCTCGGCCAGTGGATAGAGGTAATAGTCGCCCAGCCGCTCGCGCGTGCCGCTTTCGGTTCCGGCCTCGACCATCCCGGGATTGCCATAGCTGGGCTGGTAACCGCGCCCGCCGCCCTGGTTCAGCAACCGCGGATTGCCGGCGACCAGCACCGTTCGGGCCTTTTCATAGGTCGTGCCCGAATTGTTGGTCAGCGTGATCCAGCCCTGGACGTCGATCGTGCCCTGCTTGTCGTCGAACAGCGCGACATAGTCGGCCCGCCAGCCAAGACCCGGGGTCAGATAGCGCAGCGCCGCCTCGCGGGTGCCGGGATTGCCTTGCAGCGTGATCGACAGCGTCGGGTCGGCGCGCATGTTGGGCGGGACCTTGTCGAAGATCACCCGCACCGGCAGGCCATCGTC
>CALCQB010000018.1 GCA_937897535.1 uncultured Novosphingobium sp.
TCGAAATGGGCTGGCAGCCCGAGAAGTGCAACAAGGGTGGCCTGCGCAATGCGGTCCAGTCCCTGTCGATCTCGGCCAGTCCGAACATCCTGATGGTTGACCTGTCGGAAAGCGGCGATCCGCTGAGCGACATCAACGCCCTGGCCGAGGTTTGCGAACCCGGCACGGTGGTGATCGCGGTCGGCCAGGTCAACGACGTCCGGCTCTACCGGGATCTGCTGGCCAGCGGAATTCACGACTATCTGCTCAAGCCGCTGTCGCCTGGCCAAGTCCGCGATTCGCTGGTTGCGGCCCAGGCGGTATTCGCCAATCCCAAGCAGCACGATCCGGCTGTGGCCAAACGCCACATCTCGACCGCGGTGATCGGGACGCGCGGCGGGGTCGGCGCTTCGACGCTTGCCACTTCGCTGGCCTGGCTGTTCAGCGCCGACGAAAAGATGCCGACTGCGTTGCTCGATCTTGACGTGCACTTCGGTACCGGCGCGCTGGCGCTCGACCTCGAGCCGGGCCGCGGTCTGACCGATGCAATCGAGAACCCGGGACGGATCGACGGCCTGTTTATCGAACGTGCGATGATCCGCGCCAACGACAATCTGGCGATCCTTTCGGCCGAAGCGCCGATGAACACCCCGCTGATGACCGACGGCGCGGCGTTCGTGCAGCTGGAGGAAGAATTCCGCCAGGCGTTCGAAATGACCGTGATCGATCTGCCGCGCAACATGCTGATCAATTTCCCGCACCTGCTGGCCGACGTGAACGTCGCGCTGATCGTGGCGGAAATGACGCTGGCTTCGGCCCGCGACACGATCCGCATCCTGTCCTGGCTCAAGACCAATGCCGCTCACGTCCAGCCGGTCGTGATCGCCAACAAGGTCCAGGCCGGTGTCGCGGAAATCAGCAAGGGCGATTTCGAAGCCTCGATCGAGCGCAAGATTGCCTACTCGATTCCCTTCGACCTCAAGGCTGCGACCAATGCCGCCAAGCTGGGTCAGACCTTCGCCGATGCCAATCGCTCGGCCAAGGCCGGGGCGGTGATGCGCGAAGTGGCCAAGGCCGTGATGGGCGTGGGCGAAGGAGACGTGATCGATGACAAGGCCAAGGCCAAGTCATCGCTGCTCGGCAAGCTCGACCTCAAGTCGATGCTTTCGAAGAAGTCGAAGGACGCCAAGACCGCAGTTTCGGCTCAGGCGTGAACCAGGGATTGATCCGGCACCTGCGGCTTTCGCAGGGCCGGATCGCAACAGAGGTGTAAACCAGCGATGGGTATCATCCAGCTCTTGCTGATTGCCGTGGGCCTGATGAGCTTCATGGTGCTGGGCTATGTCGCCCTGGCAGGCCCCTCGGCGGCCAAGGAAGGCGCGCGCCGGCTCGAATCGGTCCGCTACCGCCACTCCGAAAGCACCAAGGACAAGGTCGAGGCGCAGCTCAAGAAGGCTGTCGCCGCGCGCAAGCCCAAGATGCACCACATCGCTGGTTCGGAATCGCGGGTCGCGGCGCTGGCGCTGCGTTTGCACCGCACCGGCAAACAGTGGACGCTGTCGCAGTACTTCTATGCTTCGGGCGGCCTGGCACTGGCCATCGCGGTGATCCTGTACCTCAAAAGCGGCAGCGCGCCCCTGTCATTGGGTGTCGGCCTGCTGGTCGGCGCGGGCCTGCCGCATATGGTGGTCGGCTATTTCATCAAGAAGCGCTCCAACCAGTTCACCACCAAATTCCCCGACGCGATCGATCTGCTGGTTCGCGGGCTGCGCTCCGGTCTGCCGGTCACCGAGACCCTGGGCATCGTTTCAAGCGAAGTCCCCGGCCCGGTCGGCGAAGAATTCAAGATGGTCACCGAACGGATCCGGATCGGCAAGAGCATGGAAGAGGCGCTGCAGGATACCGCAGACCGTCTGAACACGGCTGAGTTCAGCTTCTTCTGCATTACCCTGGCGATCCAGCGCGAAACCGGGGGCAACCTGGCGGAAACGCTGTCGAACCTGGCTGACGTGCTGCGCAAACGGGCCCAGATGAAGCTCAAGATCCGGGCGATGAGCTCGGAATCCAAAGCCTCGGCCTACATCGTCGGGTCATTGCCGTTCATGGTCTTCACCATGATCTACTGGATCAACCCCAAGTACCTGGGCGGCTTCTTCACCGATGACCGCCTGATCGTGACCGGGCTTGGCGGCCTGGTGTGGATGAGCATCGGGGCCTTCATCATGGCCAAGATGGTCAGCTTCGAAATCTGAGCGAGGGAAAGTAGAAAACCATGTTCAACACCCCGCCCGGACCCACCCTGCTTGGCTTCGACGTGCTGTGGATCGGCTCGATCCTGGCCGGCCTGGCCGCAGCCGCCGTGTTCTTCGCGATCTATACCGCGGTCACCATCCGCGATCCGATGCAGAAGCGCGTCAAGGCGCTGAACGAGCGGCGCGAGCAGCTCAAATCGGGGGTCGTGACGCAAAGCGCCAAAAAGCGCGCCAGCCTGGTTCGCAAGAACGAAACCACCGACAAGATGAAGGACACGCTGTCCACCTTGCGGGTGCTTCAGCAGAGCCAGGTTCTGGCGGCCGAACAGCGGCTGGCCCAGGCCGGTATCCGCCGCAAGGAATTGGCGGTCGTAGTCATCTTCGGGCGGATGGTCCTGCCGATCCTGCTCGGCGGTCTCGCCGCGTTCATGATCTACGGGATCAACTATTTCCCGACCTGGGGCGGCATGAAGCGGCTGATGGGCTTCGCCGCGATGGTCGGGTTCGGTTACAAGTTTCCCGACATCTATCTGACCAACCTGGTGTCCAAGCGCACCGACGCGATCCGCAAGGGTCTGCCTGACGCGCTCGACCTGTTGGTGATCTGCGCCGAAGCTGGCCTGACCGTCGATGCTGCGTTCAACCGCGTCGCTCGCGAACTGGGCCGGGCCTATCCGGAACTGGGCGACGAATTCGCGCTGACGGCGATCGAGCTGGCATTTCTCAGCGAGCGCCGGATGGCGTTCGAGAACCTCGCCTTCCGGGTTGATCTGGATGCGGTCAAGGGTGTGACCACCACCATGGTCCAGACCGAACGCTATGGTACGCCGCTGGCCTCCGCGTTGCGGGTGCTGTCGGCCGAATTCCGCAACGAGCGCATGATGCGCGCCGAAGAAAAGGCCGCGCGTCTGCCGGCGATCATGACCGTGCCGCTGATCCTGTTCATTCTGCCGGTGCTGTTCATCGTCATTCTTGGCCCGGCGGCCTGCTCGATCGCCGATGCCTTCAGCCACGATGGCCCGGCCAAGGGCGGCGGCGGCTAGGCCTGATAATCAGGGTGGGGTAACTGCGCCGGGCCGGCTCTCCTTCAGGAGATCCGGCCCGGCCTCGATTCAGGGTCGGAGCTTCAGGGCTTCGCGACCGTGTGATCGATCGCCCCGAAGATCGAATGGCCGGCCCGGTCGCACATCTCGATCCGCACCGTGTCACCAAAGTGCAGGAACGGCGTCACCGGCTTGCCGCCGGCAATGGTCTCGATCATCCGCTGCTCGGCGATACAGGAATAGCCTCGCCCGCCCTCGCTGCATGGACGGCCGGGCGAACCATCGGGATCGCGGTTTGAAACGGTGCCCGAACCGATAATCGAACCCGCCCCGACCCGCCGGGTCTTGGCGAGATGCGCGATCAGGGTGCCGAAATCAAAAGTGCATTCCTCCCCCGCTTCGGCCCGGCCGAAGGCCTCGCCGTTCAGATCGACCCGCAGCACCTGATTGAGCCGCCCGCCGGCCCAGGCATCGCCCAGCACATCGGGGGTGACGAACACTGGCGAGAAATGGCTGGCCGGCTTGGACTGGACAAAGCCAAAGCCCTTGGCGAGTTCGCCCGGGATCAGATTGCGCAGTGAGACATCGTTGACCAGACCGATCAGCCGGACCTCGGCCAGCGCCTGTTCGGCCGAAGCGCCTTGCGGGACATCGCCGGTGACCACGCAGATCTCGGCCTCCATGTCGCAGCCCCAGTCCTCATCGGCGAGCAGGATCGGCTCGCGCGCGCCGCGCAGGTCGTCGCTGCCGCCCTGGTACATCAGCGGGTCGTGCCAGAAGCTGTCGGGCAGTTCCGCCCCGCGCGCCTTGCGGACCAATTCGACGTGGTTGACGTAGGCCGAGCCATCGGCCCACTGAAAGGCGCGCGGCAAAGGCGCGGTCACCCGCCGCTCGTGGAACCGCTCGCGCGGGATCGAACCGTATTCGAGCTCGGTCGATAGCGCGCGGAGCACCGGCTCGTGCCGGTCCCAATCGTCGAGCGCGGCTTGCAGGGTCGGGACCAGATGGTCGGCCGGGGTGTACCACGCAAGGTCACTCGAGACGACAACCAGACGGCCATCGCGGTCCTGCGGCAAGGAGGCTAGCTTCACTATGTTTTTCCTTCTTCGAGGGCCTCTGCGCTGGCGGTAATCCGGGCCAGCAACGATACGAATTGCGCGCGTTCGTCGGCGCTGAGCGGGGCAAACAGGCGCTGCTCCATCTCCAGTGCATGGGGCATGATCTTGCCGTGCATCGTCTTGCCGCTGGCGGTCAGTTCAAGGTGGTGCGAGCGGCCGTCGCGTGCATTGGGGCTGCGCCGGGCGAGGCCGCGATCCTCCAACACCTTGCAGGCGCGGTTGACCGCGACCTTGTCCATCCGGGTCGCGTGGACCAGATCGCGCTGGGTCCGGGCGCCCGAATCACCCAGCACCGCCATCACCCGCCATTCGGGGATCTTGAGCCCGTAGGTCGTGCGGTATTCCCCGGCGATCAGGTCGCTGACCGCGTTGGTGGAGACCGACATCAGGTAGGGAACGAAGTCGGCAAGGCGGCTTTGCGTTGGCATGGCGAGCTGGTTCCTGTTGTAACCAAATCGCTAAGGGCAAGTGCGGCGCGGCGCAATGACAAAGCTCATGGCCGCACCGCTTCGGGCGCGGCGCCGGCAAACGCGGGATGTCTGCGCAAGGCTTCGTCGATCCGGACCAGGCGGGGCAGCGCAGCAAGCGGCAGGTCAAAGCGCCGCGCGCCATACATTTGCGGCACCAGACAAACGTCGGCCAGATTTGGCACATCGCCGCCGAAATAGCCGCTATCCGTTGCCTGTTCCTCCAGTGCGGCAAGGCCGATCGCTTGCCAGTTGCGGACAAAGGCCGCGACCGCCTCTTCGTCTTGCCGCAGCGGCCCCCGCAGGTATTTCAGCACCCGCAGGTTCTGCAACGGGTGCACTTCCGCCGCGATAGTCAGCGCCTGGGCCAGGGTCAGCGCCCGCTGCGCCGGGTCTGACGAAACCAGTTTCGGGTCGGGAAACCGCGCATCGAGATAGTCGATGATTGCCAGGCTCTGGCTCAGGCGGTGCCCGTCGATTTCAAGCAGCGGGATCAGGTTCAACGGATTCTTGGCGTGGTACTCGGCCGTCAACTGATCACCGTCGGCCAGGTCGATCGTGACCGCCCGGTATGCCACGCCTTTGAGGTTCAGCGCGATCCGGACCCGATAGGCGGCCGACGAGCGCCAGTAGTCGTAAAGCACCACCTCGTCGCTCATCCCAGCACCCTTCCCGCCACCGCGTGCAGTTTGGCGATCAGCACCGGATCGCGGTGATCCTTCGCGGTCATGATTGCATGATCCAGCGCGCTGTCGATCGGGCTTGGCTCGCGCTGCTGCGGCAAGGCCTTCGCAAAGCCGCGCAGGATCGTGCGGGCGAGGTCCGTATTGCGGGCCATCACCTTGAGCACCTCGCCGGCCTCAACCCCTGCTTCGTCGCCGCGCCAGCTGTCATAGTCGGTGACCATGCCGAGCAGCGCATAGGGCAGTTCAGCCTCGCGGGCGAGCCGGGCCTCGGGCAACGCGGTCATCCCGATCACGTCCCCGCCCCATTTGCGATAGAGCTTGCTTTCCGCCCGGGTCGAGAACTGCGGCCCTTCGATCGCGACATAGCAGCCGCCATCGTGCGCGCTGGCCCCCTCGGCCCGCGCCGCCGCGACCAGAGCCGCGCGCAGCCGCGGACAGACCGGATCGGCCAGGTTGACGTGCGCGACCAGTCCGGGGGAGAAGAACGAGCTTTCGCGGCTGACGGTGCGGTCGATGAACTGGTCTACGGCCACGAAATGCCCCGGCGCCATCGCCGAGATCAGCGAACCGATTGCCGAAACCGCCACCAGATCGGTCACCCCGCAGCGCTTGAGCACGTCGATGTTGGCGCGGTAGTTGACCGAAGCCGGCGGGATCGCATGGCCTGGCCCGTGGCGTGGCAGAAAGCTGAACCGCACGCCCTCCAGCGTGCCGGTGGTGACCGGCCCGGACGGCAGGCCGAACGGGCTGGCAACCTCGATCTCCTGCGCATCGGCGATCCCGATCCCGGCTGCGAGGCCCGAACCGCCGATTACGCCGATATGCCAGCTGTCAGCCATTACCGGGCGAGGATACCCGCCATGATGAAATCAATGCAATGCTCGCGATAGCGATCGCGCAGTTCTTCGGTCAGCGCCTCGGTATCGTAGCAATGCTTGAGCACCAGGCGCGAGGAGAAGAACCGGTCGCAGGCCCCGGTGGTGGTGAAGTAGAACAGCTGCGGATCGACATCGCGGAAGATGCCCTGCCTGACACCGTCCTCGATCAGCTTGTCATAGGCACGGCTGAGCGGGGTCAGATAGGAATCGGCGATCCGGTGGGCTTCGTCGGGATCGCTTTCGCGAACCAGCCGCATCAACAGGCGGTTGAGGTAGGGTGTCTGGAAATAGGTATCGACGACCTTGCCGATATGGTGCCGCAGCCGCGCTTCGGGATCCCATTCCTTGGACATCAGGGCATCGACCGCGTGAACGATCCCTTCCATGTCGCGGTCGAGCAGAGCCTTCATCAAGCCGGCCTTGTTGCCGAAGTAGTATTTGACCAGCGCCGAGTTGAGCCCTGAGCGCAGCGACAGTTCGGACAGCGAGATATCGACGATATCGCCCTCGCGCATGATGTCCGATGCGGTCTGCAACAGCAGTTCGCGCGCTCCGGCGGGAAGCTCCCCTTCGACCTGCTTGGCGGCTTCGCTCATTGGTACGGCGGCTCCCCTCCCCACCATGGGTAAAAGTCTGGCATATCGCTTGAAACCCGTAGCGGAAAGGCAGGGGGGCGCTTTTCGAGGAAGCTTTGCACACCTTCCTTCGCGTCTGCCCGCTTGGACAAGCGGTAGATCGCCCGGCTATCGACCTGGTGCGCCGCCATCGGATGATCGCCCGAAGGCACCCGCCACAGCATCGCCCGGGTCATCGCCACCGAAACCGCCGAGGTGTTGTCGGCAATTTCGCGCGCCAGCCCGCGCGCCGCATCGATCAGCTCGCCCTGCGGATGGACCGAGCGCACCAGCCCACCGCGCAGCGCTTCCTGGGCATCGAAGATCCGCCCGGTCATGCACCATTCGAGCGCCTGGTTGATCCCGACGATCTTGGGCAGGAACCAGCTCGAGCAGGCTTCCGGCACGATCCCGCGCCGGGCGAAGACAAAGCCATAACGGGCGTTGTCGCTGGCCAGGCGGATATCCATCGGCAGCTGCATGGTGATGCCCACGCCGACCGCAGCACCGTTACAGGCCGAGATCAGCGGCTTTTTCGACTGGTAGAGCCGCAGCGTCAGCAGCCCGCCGCCATCGCGGACCCGCTCGTCAGACAGGTCGGTCACCGCTTCGCCGCTCGAAAACACCGCGCGGCCATCATCGGGGGTCAGGTCGGCCCCGGCGCAGAAGGCCCGCTCGCCCGCCCCGGTGAAGATCACCGCCCGGACGCTGTCATCGGCGTCGGTCCGGTCCATCGCATCGATGATCTCGTTCATCATCGTGCCGGTGAAGGCATTCATCTTTTCCGGCCGGTTGAGGGTCAGCGTGGCGATCCCCTCGGCGATGTGAAGGTCGATCTGGCTGTATCCGGTCATGTCGCTTGCCTTTGCTTCGTCATTGCGAGGAGCGCAGCGACGAAGCAATCCAGCTGGATCGCCACGGCGCGCTTCGCGCACCTCGCGATGACAAAAAAGAGAACCACCTCGCCGATCAGAACGGCACGTTCTCTTCGTCTGACAGGTGCGCCGACGACTCCGCGGCTGCTACCGGCGCTGCGGCCGCGCCGCCTGCCGCCTTCGGCACATCGGGCTGGCCGAGCGTGCCCTTGTTCTGGTGCCACAGCGTGCGCGCCGCATTGCGGAGGATCGTCTCCTGCGGACGCGGCGGATAGGGCTTGCCGCTGCTATCAAGGCGCGGCGGCTGTTCCGTCGCATACCACGAGAGCGAGCGCTCGCTCAACTTCGAGAGCGCGACACCATTGTTCTTGCCGAAATGCACCTGCACGTCGCCCGCATTCGGGATGACCTCCGTCGGCTGCAAAATCACCTCATCCGCGCCGCCACCGCTGCTGGAATAGCTCGAAGAGGAACTCGTCGCCCGCGCCGGTGCGCTGCGCGCCGGGGCTTTGTTGGCCTCGGCCAGGAGCTGGCGGATCGCGACCAATTCTTCGTGGATGGATTTGAGGATGTCTTCGTTCATCCCCGGAATGCCGCGGAGGATGTGAGCGGGCGCTTGATTGATGTTGATTCGCCCAGGAATCGTCGCCGCCGGATTCACCGTCGCGAAATCCATGAGCTGCGTCAGATAACTCGCGTAAGCTCCATCTAGATCGGAAGAGCACACGTCTGAACT
>CALCQB010000019.1 GCA_937897535.1 uncultured Novosphingobium sp.
CACCCAGCCCCGCAACGACTCCGTGCCGACGCCGAGCTCACGGGCGACACGGGTGATCACCCCGTGGCTCTCACCGCTCTCACGACGGATCTCCTGCACCATCCGGCCCAGCAACCGGCGTCGCTGGCCGGGATCCACGTCATCGGCGGTGAGCGCGGAGTCGCGATAGACATTGACGTTGCTCATCTTCGAGATCTGGCCGTGGCGATAATCGCGCACGCGGGCCCAGGCGTTGAGACCGGGCAACTTGCTCTCGCGCGTCACGCGGCCACCCAGCTCAGCCGTGGCTTCGGCCAATGCCACCTCATAGCCACGCAGGCCAACCTTGTGCGCGGTGCCGACAATGTCGAGCCACAGATCGGTGGTCAGCTTGTCCGGGCGGTATTCGACGAAGGCCAATACGAATGGCCCGGAATTGAAGAAGCTGTCGAGTTCGTCGATCCGGTAGATCGTCGAAGTCCCCTCACGGTAGAGCTGGGCGCCGTAAGACCACTTGGCGAGATCGCGGCGCAGTTCGGCGCTCAGGTTCCATTTGGGCCGGAACCCGCTCCACGGCCGGATCTGCCCGGTGATCGGATCGCGCACCGAGGTGTCCTGCACCCCGCCGGACAACTTCACCCGCGTCTTCGGGATGCCCAGCTTGTCGAGCGGCGCGTCGATCGTCAGCTGGGCAAAGCTGCGCTGGCCGCTGCCGATATTCCCCGGCGCATCGAAGCCATCGAGGGTCAGGATCCGGTCTTGGAGCTGCGAAACCCGGTCGTGGCCCAGCTCGAGCCGCACCACCCCCTGGCCAAGCACCGGCCGGTCGACCGTCAGCCGGAATTCCCAGGTCCGCTGCGGCACGATATCGGCATTGCCGCCATTGATCCGGTCGTTGGTCAGCTCGGCGCTCGAGATGAAGTCGAAGAAATCGAGCTGCGCGACCGTGCGCCGCGCCACCAGCTGCGCATGCCAGCCCTTCGGCCCCTTCCAGTCGAGTGTCACGCTCGGCTTGAAGTAGCTGAGGTTGCGCCTGGCCGCGGTATCGCCGCTGACCTCGAGGTTCGAGGTCTCGTAGGCCAGCCGGGTTTCGAGCCGCAGCCGCTGGCCGAGCTGGCGGCCGAGGTTGAGGTAGCTTTCGGTCCGCAGTTCATCGACCACCGCGCGGTCGATCGGCAGGTCGATCCGGGTGCGGCCGCCCCCGGCCCCCAGCAGGTAAAGCTCGGTCTCGTTTTCCAGCCGGTTATAGGCCAGCTCGCTGCCCACCTCGGCCGAAAACCCGGCCAGCTTCGGGCTCGACCAGCTCAGCCGGCCCAGCGCCTCGTCATAGCGCGAGGTCTGGGTTGCCTCGAACCCGCCGATCGTCGCGCCGCCGACCCGGTTGTAACTGCCGTCGAAAGCGTCGCGGTCGCGCCGGTTGGCGAGCACCACCAGCTTGATCGTGCCCGGACCGAGCGGACGGGCCAGGTCGCCGCCGATCTCGTAGGCGGTCGGGTGATAGTCCTGGACCAGCCGGTCGTCGCGCTCCGGCCCGGAGGCCGGGGTAACATGGTTGGTCTGGTTGAGCTTGAAGCTGCCGGGCGAGTAACGCAGGTTGAGGTGCGCCGCCTTGCCGTTTGCGCCTTCCTGGCCCCAGCTGGCCGAGATCGAGGGATTGCGCGGCTCGATCCGGTTGACCTTGTCCCTGAGTTCGATCCGCGTGCCGTCGGACAGCCGGGTCAGGTCGTCGAACCCCTCCTCGACCTGGCCCCCGCGCCCGGTGCTGGCCGAAAGGTTGATTGTCGAACTGCCGGTCTTGATCAGCACCGAAGCCTCGGCGTTGGGCACCAGCCAGCCAGTGAAAACCCGGCCGAGGCTGACCTTGACGTTCCCGTCGACCCCGCCGCTGTCCGACAACACCAGGTTGAGCACCTGGCTCTTGCCGGCATAATCCGAGCCATAAAGGTCGCCCGGCCCGACTTCGATCCGGACCACCCGACGGGCCGGGATCCGGGCCAGTATATCGCCCAGCGATTCCGACTTGGACGAGGGCCGCGCGCCGTTGAGCACCACGTTGCCGGCCGCCGAACTGAACCCACGCACCTCGCCGCCGCTTTCCTCGATCGCGAAGCCCGGCACCCGCCGGACCATGTCGAGCGCATTGGTTGGCGCAAACTGCGTGAAATAGGCGGAGTCATAGCTGGTCACGCGACCCTTGGTGGCGGGAGTCGCGTTGCCCTCGGTCGCTTCGGCATTAACTGCGGCTTCGCCATCTGGCGCCGCCTGGGCCGGTCCGGCCAGGACCAGCATGAGCGCCATGGCGGAAAGCCCGCTTGGCCAGGCCCAGCCCTTGTAATCAAGGGTATTCAAAAGCATGGCATTCTCCACCCGGCATAAATTCGATCCGCCCGAGAGGTCGCATGCGTCAATGCATCCTGCCCGATCGGCCCAGGCAGCAATGCCCGTCCGGGCCAGAGCCGCCACCGCGCTTCGACCAAGGACGGGTCGTTCCCGACCAAGCGGCCAAGCAGCCCGACGAACGACTTTGATGGCCGCGAAGGAGCTAAGCCCGCGCTGACCGCCACTGTCGCGTTTTGCCAATGCCGCTGCGGTCTTAGCCGCCACAAGCCGGACCTGTCGCGGCACCCGTTGCCCTGTTTCAGCGGCATTCGGGGGAACTTGCGCATGGCTTTACATGACTACGGAAAATCGGCCCTCGGCCACGTGTTGCTGGCCAGTCTCGCCGTATTGGGCGCGACACCGGTCCGGGCGCAGAGTGCCCAGGACCTCGGCAACCGCGCCCAGAATAGCTACAACCAGGCGCTCGAGGAGGCCAAGGCCGGACACTACGAGAATGCCTGCCGGGGGTTTCGCAATGCCGAAACCCTCTATCACAACGCGATCATGGCGCTGATGCAGTGGCCGATGCGGACCGATGAGGAGCGCGACTACGTCAAGCGGGTCGGCGCTTCGCTGCAGGGCGATGCCGACGATGCCAAGCGACTGGCAGGCCAGGTCTGCGGCCGACCGGACGCCCCGCAGTCGGTCAGTTCGGCGGCGTCGGCCGCGCCGGTCGAAGAGGATCTCGACGATCAGAAACAAGCGCTGAAGCAGGCCGAAAGCGAGGCCAAGGGCCAGTATCATGAAGCCGACAGGCTCTACGATGCGGGCGATTTCGCCGCCGCCTGCGCCACCGCGCGCCGCTCCGCCGCTGGCTTCGCCCGCATTACCGCAGCGATGAAGGCCCGGCCGGCGCTCGAAGCGGCGTTCTCCAATCCCGAGCAGCTGTATACCAACGCATCACAGGTTGCGATTGATCGCGACAAATACTTCTGCGCCAAGGGTGGCTGACCAAAGCTGCCCCATTGCGGAACAGCCCGTGAACGGCCATATCCCAGTCCATGGCCGAACTGATCATCCGCCGGGGCCTTGCCGAGCCTGACACCTCGGGTGCCTTCGTCCCGCACAAGCCCGCCCGGCCCGAAAAGGCCGATGGCGGGCGGCCGTTCCGGATCGTGTCCGAATATTCCCCGGCCGGAGACCAGCCGACCGCGATCGCCGAGCTGATCGAGGGGATCGCCAGCGGCGAGGCGACCCAGGTGTTGCTGGGCGTGACCGGCAGCGGCAAGACCTATACCATGGCCCAGGTGATCGAAGCGACCCAGCGCCCGGCGCTGATCCTCGCCCCCAACAAGGTGCTTGCCGCGCAATTGTACGGCGAATTCAAGAGCTTTTTCCCCGACAACGCGGTCGAGTTTTTCGTCAGCTACTACGATTACTACCAGCCCGAAGCCTATGTGCCCCGGTCGGACACCTACATCGAGAAGGAAAGCTCGGTGAACGAGGCGATCGACCGGATGCGCCATTCGGCCACCCGATCGCTGCTCGAACGCGACGACGTGATCATCGTCGCCTCGGTGTCGTGCATCTACGGGATCGGCTCGGTCGAGACTTACTCGGCGATGATCTTCGACCTCAAGAAGGGGGCCAGCGCGGATCAGCGCGAGATCATCCGCAAGCTGGTGGCACTGCAATACAAGCGCAACGACGCGGCCTTCACCCGCGGCACCTTCCGGGTGCGCGGCGACAACCTCGAGATCTACCCTTCGCACTACGAGGATATGGCCTGGCGGATCAGCTTCTTCGGCGACGAGATCGAGGAGATCGCCGAGTTCGATCCGCTCACCGGCAAGAAGGGCGCGAGCCTGGAGAAGGTGCGCATCTACGCCAACTCGCACTACGTCACCCCCGGCCCGACGATGAAGCAGGCGACCGAGGCGATCAAATTCGAGCTGACCGAGCGGCTCAAGGAGCTGGAGGCCGAGGGCAAGCTGCTCGAGCATCAGCGGCTGGAGCAGCGCACCAATTTCGACCTCGAAATGATCCACGCGACGGGCAGCTGCGCCGGGATCGGCAGGATGGTCAGCGAGGCCCCCGACTCGACCCACGGCCGCGGCGGCTTGTCGAGCCGCGAAGGATTGGTGGCCTTGATGCACGATGGGTACCGGCAGGGCCGACACGACGTTCCCGCCATTGAAGACAAGCGGCTGTGGGTGGTGGAGTCTGAATTCGCTAACGTGCTGCATCAGGGACGGCGCGACGGCAACACGCTGTCGGCGGCACTGCGTGACTGCTGGGACGGCGTATCCATGCAGCCTGCCACAAAAACCAACCGGCAATATGCCAGTCATCCGCATGTTTGCATGAGCGCTGCAATATCTCCCGATGAGCTTCTGAGTCTCATGAAATCTCGCGATCTAACGAATGGATTTGCTAACCGTTTCATGATGATTT
>CALCQB010000020.1 GCA_937897535.1 uncultured Novosphingobium sp.
CGCTCCGCCCGGCCGATGCGGATGCCAGGTTGGGCCGCGCGGAGGCGCAGATGCGCGCGGGGAACATGCGGGCGGCGCAGGAGGACATCGATGCCGCGCTGCGCACCGCGCCGAACAACGCGAACGCGGTCTATATGCGGGCGCTGCTTCAGGTCACCGCGCAGGATCAGTTCGTGCGATTCCAGCAGCGCCTTCACCGGCGTCTCACCGCCGCTCCAGCGGCAGAGACAGTTGGCCTCCAGTCCCACGCCGAACTCCCCGTTGCGATGACCGTTTGAGCATCTTCGCTCCGCGCATAGATTTTACAATTGGGCGGTTGCGCGGACGGCCCGGCGGGCGTCTGGTCTGCTCCTGATCCAGCAGGAGACGATCATGGGCCTCTTCGACGAACTCGCCGGCGCCGCCAAGGGCGCGATCTTCAATGCCGCCGAGGGCGGGATCCAGGGCGTACTGGGCAATGTGATCGGCGACGCGGCCGAGGTCATCCAGCACGCCAACCGGGCCTTGCGGACGGGCCGCGCCGAACACGCGCACGCCGCCACGTTTCTGGCGCTGATGTCCGGATCGCCAAGGGTCCGGATCCGCTGGATCAAGCGCGAGCAGAATCTGGCCGGCATCGTCTTGGCGGCCCGGCACCCGCGATAGCGAACCTGGCCCGGATCGCGCCAGACCAATCCGCAATTTGGATGAGCACTGTGGTGTTGGCCACCGTGGCGCTCTAAGTGCGTCGGTGCCAACATCGAACAATCAGGCAGACCCATGGCCCGCAAGCATTCCAGGCATGACCCTTATCAAGACGTGGACCGCGAGGAAGACGACGTTCCGGAAGTCGTTCCAGACTGCTGGCTATGCGGTCGGCCGACTGGCAAGACAATTGTCTGGCATCACCCCGTCCCCAAGAGCCGGGGAGGCCGCGATGTGGTGCCCATGCACCCGATTTGCCAGCAGACCCTGATCGCAAACTTCACCAATTCGGAGTTGCAGCGCTATGGCATGGATGTCGAGGGTCTGCTGGCGAACCCCGCCGTTCGCAAATTTGTCGATTGGGTCGCGAAGAAGGACCCCGATTTCACGGCACCGCAGGCCAGGAAGCAACGCTGACCGGGATGCAGATCGGTCCGTCAGCAGTTCACCCGAACGAAGCGGCTGCATCACGATCGCGCGGCGGTCCGGGGGTTGACGCATGCGGTTGACCTCCCACAGTCTCGTCGCAACAACATTGCCCTAGAGCAGCGAAGGAACGGAAGATGACGGCGCCATTCGATGTGCAGAATCAGCGTGACCATTTTGCCCACTGCGTTCAGGTATTTGGCGGCGTCACTGCGTCCTCGCGGCGGCTCGCTATCGACGAGCGAGCCATCCGCCGTTTCATCAACGGTGAGTTGCCGCTCAGCATCAGACTCCTCGAGGACACCGCAATAGCCTTGCGGCAACTTGTCGCAGAAGCAACCGCTGCGGAACAACACATCGCTGCGTTCGCGGCCGCTCAGCCCGACAATCCGTGAGTCAAATTGATCAAGCCGGGACGGGCCAGCCTTGGCTAGGGCAGGTTTATGGGGGGACGCCACCTCTAGCGGATGCGGCTGTGGAGATTGAACCTTCCACTCCCTTCGTCAGGTTCAATCGTTATCATGTTAAACGATTTCCTCTTGGGCCGAATGGCGGCTTCTGGAGTAATGAGCGGCGATTTCTGACCATGTACAAAGCAGACTTCGAGCGCGGGCGGTTCAAGGAGGACTCCTGGATTATCGATGTCGATTGTAGGAAGTTCGCGATCCTTGATGTGCTGAATCTAGGGCGAGGCGGGACACTTTGGGAGCGACTGTTTTCAAAGCCGAGAGTAAGGGTGCGATACGTCTACGCTTCGCCGGTCCTGCTCAGTTTTGACGAGGCACGAGATGAACTCGTCGAATGGATTTGCAGTAAGCGGTTGCTTCGCAAGAGGCAGCAAGACAGGGAGAGCGAGAAACAGTTCCGCGAACGCATGGCGCGATGCGACACCATGCGGGACCTTATCCTTGGCGCGCGCAACACCGACCCTCAAACAATCAAACGCTACCAATGGATCGGGGGGATATCCTTTTACGGGGAATGGGTGGGTTGATCCAAAGAACCGGCGGCTGGGGTACGGACAATTACACCTATGACGCGATGGGCAACCGACTGACCCGCAGCCTATTGCCCAGAGCCCCGAAACTCTGGCCACCACACTCCTTTCTAGTGGTGTGGATATTTCGGATTCCTTAGAAATCCGGGCTTTAGAGGATGACTGACGTCGGCTTAGCCGAGAATGCGCTTGGAAAGACCCTCAGCGAGCATTTTTGAACGGGGGAATGTGATGCAATATGTTCCATAGTGTTCCGCGATTTCCGCGCCTCGCGAAGATTTTGCACCACCAGCGCAGCACCGGACCTCGTGGGAGCGGAAGGGTGGATTTCAAGTTATTGAAATAATTAAAAAAAGTTGGTCGGGACGAGAGGATTCGAACCTCCGACCCCCACACCCCCAGTGTGATGCGCTACCAGGCTGCGCTACGTCCCGACCGGTTCACTCCGCCACCTGCGTGCCGGAGAGAGGAGCGCGCCTATAGGCAGGGCGGGGCGCGATGGCAAGCGGCAGCAGGAAAGATCGCGGTGGCCCCTTGAAGCCTTGCGGCGAGGCGCCATCTGTGGGGCACACGACCGGGCGGCGCGTTGCCATCGCAGGGCATTGCTGCTAGTCGCCGCGCAATTCCGTCCGGCCCGTCCGGATGACAAGTTTCAGGGAAGCACGCCAGAGCCATGAACAGCCAGATTCTATCCGTCCTGTCCGCCGCCGCAACGACCGGCGGCGCGCCGCCGGCCTGGATGCAGTTCCTCCCGCTGGTCGCGATGGTCGTGGTGTTTTGGTTCCTGATCATCCGCCCGCAGATGCGCAAGCAGAAGGAACACCAGGCCAAGGTCGGCGGGCTCAAGAAGGGCGATCAGGTGCTGACCGGCGGCGGTCTGCTGGGCAAGGTGATCAAGGTCGACGACCACTATGCCGAGCTTGAGCTTGGCCCCAACGTCCGGGTCAAGGCGCTCAAATCGACCATCGCCGACATTGTCCCGCCGGCCGGCGCCGCCAACGACTGATCACGCCCGCGCGGCGTTTGCGAAAGCTTCACTATGCTCGACTTTCCCCTCTGGCGGCGGCTGATGCTGTGGTCGATCACGATCGTGACGTGCCTCGCCGCGCTGCCTTCGATTTTTGCGGTTTCTGGCCTGCCGTGGCCCGCGCGGCTGATCGACCCGAAGGTCAACCTCGGCCTCGACCTCGCCGGTGGCAGTCACATCCTGCTCGAGGCCAGTTCCGACCAGATCCGCCGCCAGCGGCTCGATACCATGGCCGAGGACGTCCGCAACCGCCTGCGCCAGGCCAAGATCGCGATCGGCGACGTCTCGACCAAGGACGGCACGGTCAGCCTGATGGTGACCGATCCAGCCAAGGGCGACGCCGCCCGCGAAGCGCTGCAGACGCTGACCAGCGGTGCCTCGATGTCGGGCCAGCGTGACTGGGACCTCAAGGTCGATGGCGGACGGATCGTGCTTGCCCCGACCGAGGCCGGGATCAAGCAGGCCCAGGGCATGGCGATGGATTCGGCCACCGACGTGGTCCGCAAGCGGATCGACAAGATGGGTACGCGCGAGCCGACCATCATCCGCCAGGGCGCCAACCGGATCGTCGTGCAGGTTCCGGGCCTGAAGGACCCGGCCGCGCTCAAGGCGCTGCTGGGCCAGACCGCCAAGCTTGAATTCCGGCTGGTCGACCTGACCGCCGATCCGACCCTGGTCGCTCAGGGCATCGCCCCGGCCGGCTCGGAACTGATGCCCTATGCCAACCCCGAAAAGGACGGCACCGGCCGCCTTGCGGTGCGGCGTTATGGCGGAATCAAGGGCGATCAGCTGACCAATGCGGTCGCCAGCAACGACGACCGGACCAATGAACCACTGGTCAGCATAACCTTCGACCAGGCTGGCGGAGCCAAGTTCGCCCGGCTGACCAGCGAGAATGTCGGCAAGCCCTTCGCGATCGTGCTCGACGGCAAGGTGCTTTCGGCCCCCAATATCCAGGAGCCGATCCTGGGCGGGCAGGCGCGGATTTCGGGCAGCTTCACCAGCGAAAGCGCCAATCAGCTGGCAATCGCGCTGGTCTCGGGCGCGCTGCCGGTCGACCTCAAGGTGGTGGAAGAGCGCTCGGTCGGGCCGGATCTCGGCGCGGATTCGATCCGCAAGGGGATGATCGCGATGGGTGCAGGCGCGGTCGCGCTGATGCTGTTCATCGCGCTGACCTATGGCCGGTTCGGAATCTACGCCAATGTCGCGCTGGCGATCAACGGACTGATGATCCTGGGGATCATGGCCCTGATCGATTCGACCCTGACCTTGCCGGGCATCGCCGGGTTCGTGCTGACGATCGGTGCGGCGGTCGATGCCAACGTGCTGATCAACGAACGTATTCGAGAGGAGCGGGCGCGCGGGCGAAAGGTGATCCAGGCGGTCGAGCTGGGTTACAAGGAAGCCAGCCGCGCGATTTTCGACGCCAATATCACCAACATCATCGCCGCCGTGCTGATGTTCCTGATCGGTTCGGGCCCGGTTCGCGGTTTCGCGATCGTGCTGATGATCGGGATCGGCACCTCGGTGTTCACCGCCGTCTGGCTGACGCGCATGTGGGTGGCCGGCTATCTGCGCCGCGCCCGTCCCAGCGACATCGTGCTGTAAGGGAACAGGTCAGATGAAATTGCTCAAGCTCATTCCCGACAACACCGACATCAAGTTCCTGCGCTGGCGGGTGCCGTTCTACGTCGTCTCGTGCATCCTGATCCTCGCCTCTTGGGGACTGGTGCTGACCAAGGGGCTCAACCTCGGCGTCGATTTCATCGGCGGCCAGATGATCCGGGTGACCTATGCGCAAAGCGCCGCAGCGCCGGTCGCGGAGATGCGCGAAAGCGTTTCCAAACTTGGCTTTGGCGAACCGATCATCCAGCAGTTCGGCAAACCGAACGAAGTTTCGATCCGGATGCGGCTGCCCGAGGGGTTCGACAAGGATCCGAGTCTGGCCAACAAGATGTCGGACAAGATCATCACCACGATCAAGGCTGCGCATCCCGACGCCCGGATCGACGGGGTCGATTCGGTGTCGGGCAAGGTTTCAGAGGAACTGGGCCAGCAAGGCGGGCTGGCGCTGCTGGCGGCGATGATCGCGATCTCGATCTACATCTGGATCCGGTTCGAATGGCAGTTCGGGGTCGGCGCGCTGTTTGCGCTGGTCCATGACGTCTCGCTGACCATGGGGATGTTCGCGCTGACCCAGATGGAGTTCGACCTCAACATCGTGGCGGCGATCCTGACGCTGATCGGCTATTCGCTCAACGATACGATCGTGGTCTATGACCGGATCCGCGAAAACCTGAAGAAATACCGGCGGATGCCGATGCCCGAATTGCTCGATCTTTCGGTCAACGAAACCCTCAGCCGGACGATCGTGACCTCGCTCTCGGTGCTGATTACGCTGATGGCGCTGCTGCTGCTGGGCCCGGACGTGATCTTCGGATTTACCGCGGCGATCACGCTGGGGATCTTCGTCGGCACCTACAGCTCGGTTTACATGTCGGCGCCGATCCTGATCTGGCTCAAGGTCAAGGCCGACAGCTTCGTTCCGGTCGAATCCAAGCTCGAGCGGCAGGAGCGGCTGGCGCGCGAAGGAACGGCCTAGAAGTCTGTTTCAGTTTGACTGAAACAGGGCAACACCGGCCCGCTCCCCCGGCCCAACCACCCACAGGGTACCTTATCGGGTGGTTGGGCCGGGGGAACGGGCCGGAATTGCTTCCACTCCTGTGGAACAGACTCTAGCGCCCGGCCAGCCGCTGCCAGTGCGCCACCAGCGCGGCGGCGTTGGCTTGCCAGGAGTAGCCTGCAACGGCGGCGCAGACTGTCTCCGGGGCGGGCGGCGCGGCGAGCAGCTGGTCGACCGCAATCGCAATCGCCAGTTTGTCGCGCGCCACCATCCTGCCCCAGGCGGGATCGGTCAACAGTTCGCGCGCGCCGGGAATGGGCGTGGTCACCACCGGGGTGCCGCAGGCCAGAGCCTCGACCCAGGCGTTGGCCAGCCCCTCGCTCGACGATGGCAGCACGAAGACATCGGCGGCATTGAGCAAGATCGGCAAGCGGTCATGCGGCACCGCGCCCAGAAACCGGACCTGATCGGTCAGGCCGAGCCGTTCGGCCTGCGACCTGAGCGCGGCTTCGTCCTCGCCCGTTCCCGCCAGCAGCAGGATCGCGCCAGGCAATTCGGCCAGAGCGTCAATCACAAAACGCTGGCCCTTGCGCGGGATCAGCGCACCGACGCAGGCCAGCACCCGGGCGTCGCGCGGCAGGCCGAGTTCGTCGCGGCACAGCCGCCGGTCATAGGGCCGGAACAGGTCGGCATCGAGCCCGGTGCGGTGGATCGTGATCTTGCTCCGGTCCATCCCGAGCGCGGCCATATCGTCCGCGAGACCGTCGGCCACCGCGAGCAATCCGGCGGCGGCTTTCCCGGCTTCGCGCACTTGCCGGGCGGTCGCGGGTTGCTTGCCCCAGTGATGGATATCAGCCCCGCGCGCCTTGATGCTGATCGGCAGGCCCAGCGCCTTGCCGATCTGGACGGCCGCCGGTCCGTCGGGATAGAAGAACTGCGCATCGACCACGTCGAATGGCGCTTCGGCATGAAGCCGCTGCGCGAGCGGCAACACCGCGCGGGCCTCCGCCGCCGCATTGAACCGCGCGCCGATACCGGGGATCAGCGTGAATTTGGGTCGGATCACCCGGACCCCGCCGCGCAGTTCCTCGGCGGGCAGGTCATTCAGCGCGCGGTAGCGCGGGTGAAGCGCCAGCGGGAAGGGCGGGATGCCAAGCGGATTGACCAGCACCAGATCGACATCGCCGCGCTTCATCACCGCCTGCATCTGGCGCTCGACAAAGACCCCGAAATTGGGGGTCCGGTCATTGGGGTAAAGCGTGCTGAGGCTCAGCACCCGCAGCTTGCTCACAGTGGGCGGACCAGCATTTCTGCAGCAGCGATCCAGGCCGGGTTGTCGACCACGATCTGGCGCTGGCCGGGATCGGGCGGCAGGATCGCGACCCGGGTCGCGTCGCGGTCGATCATCCGGCCAAAGGCAAAGCGCCCGCCGGTGCGGGGGACCAGCACGTCGCGGTTTAGCAGGCGCGCGGCCTCGCTAGGTTCGTGCTGGCGCAGCCAGACCTGATCCCCGGCGCGGTAAAGCCCGGCCGGAGTTTCGATTGCCAGCACCACCAGCGCGGCATCGCCGCCCAGCGCGGTCGGCAGGATCGCGTCGCGCGGGGCGGGCAGGGCTTCGGCTCCGTCAGCGGTCAACCGGGCGACGAACCGCGGTTGTTCGGCCTCCGTGGAGCGCACCAGCAATTCGGGCTCAACTTCGAGCGCGGCGGCGATCCGGTTCATCCAGGTCAACGACAATTGCCGGGTCCCAGTCTCCAGCCGCCCGATCGTCTGCGCGGTGGTTTGCGGCGTACAGCGTGCGCCGACCTCTGCGAGGGTCAGCTTCTTCTCCCGCCGGATGTCGCGGATGCGGTTGATCATCGACTGCACCTTATAACCAAATTGGTTTTTCACTTTCCTACAATAGGCCGGTTTTGGCAAGCCCCGTCGAGTCGAAGCCATCGAGGGGAATATCATGCAGCGCGAACTGGTCGAACGCGAACTGACCGAGGCGGGTCCGGGCCGCGCGGCACCGCGCAAGGGGAGGCGCTCGGTCACCATCAATCTGGCTGAAAGCCCGCTGTCCTGGCTCCACGCACGCGGTCATCTCAGCGACACGCAATTTGCCGCTGGTGAATGTCTGCGCCGCGATTACGAACGGGCCGACCTGGCACCGGGCGTGACGATGCGCTGGGACCCGGTCCGGGTGCAGGGCGGAGCAGCCGAGCATGGCCTCAACGCCAGCGAGCGTCAGATCGCGGCGCGCCAGCGCTTCGACGGCGCAGTAGCAGCGGCTGGACCGGGGCTGTCCGATATCCTCTGGCGGGTGGTCTGCGCCGGAGAGGGCCTGCCCGAGGCCGAACGGGCCCTGGCCTGGCCGGTGCGCAGCGGCAAGCTGGTGCTGCGGCTGGCATTGGATCGGGTGGCCGGGTTCTACCGGATTGGGTGACGTTCGTCGAAGCCGCGCTGTCGCTGGTCGATGGACTTGCCATGCCGCGTGATCCGCTTGCAGGATGCTCCAAGGACTGGACGCATTCGGGAGCACATCATGGATCGGCGGCATTTTCTCGCTTCAAGCGGCGCAATGGCTTTGGCTTTCGCGGCGGACCCCGGTTTCGCCAAGGGCAAGGCCGCAAGCGGCGATACGCGGCTCCATGTACTGCTCGATGCGGTATTTCAGGACGGCATTTCGCGCTCGCCGGAGTTTGCGACCTCGCTGGGTGTCGACAAGGGCAAGCTCGCGCATCTGCGCAGTGAGCTAAGTCCGGCAACGGCAGCCGAACGACGGGCCGACCTTGCCCGCAACCAGCGCTGGCTGGGCCGGATCAAGGCGGTTCCCGCCGCCGGATTGAGCGAGGCCGGCAAGCGTCACCGTGCGCTGGCGATCTACCAGATCGAGCAGCGGACCACTTCGGCCGGGCGGTTCGATATCGGCTCGGTCCAGCGGCCCTATCCGATCTTCCAGCAGGGCGGGGCCTATTTCGAGGTCCCGGACTTCCTGACCTCGCAGCATCCGGTAGAAACGGCAGCCGATGGCGAAGCCTATCTTGCGCGGCTCAGCGCCTTTGCCCGGGTGCTCGATGAGGACAGCGCCGAACAGCGGCTCCAGGCGGCGCGCGGGTTCGCCGCGCCGGGCTGGTCGCTCGACCTGACGCTGGGCCAGATGGCCAAGCTGCGCGCTCCGGCCGCTGCCGACAGCACCATGGCGCGCTATCTGGGGGAGAAGGCCAGGGCCAAGGGCCTCGCGGGTGACTGGCAAGGCCGGGCCGCCAAGATCATCGAGGGTGCGATCTATCCCGCGCTCGACCGCCAGATCGCGCTGATCACCCAACTGCGCCGCAGCACGCGGCCGGGCGACGGCGCCTGGCGGCTGACCCGCGGCGATGAAATCTACGCCGCCGCGCTGGCGCAGGCGACCACCACCGCGATGACCCCGGATCAGGTTCACGCCGCCGGGCTCGAGCAGGTGGCGGACATCTCCGCGCAGCTCGACACGATCCTCAAGTCCGCCGGGCTGACCCAGGGCAGCGTCGGGGCACGCCTGACCGAGCTCAACCACCGGCCCGAACAGCTTTATCCCAACACCGACGAGGGGCGGAGGGCGCTGATCGACAGCCTTAACGCCGGGGTCGCCGATATGTGGGGCCGCCTGCCCAAGGCCTTTGCCGAAGTGCCGCGCCAGCCGCTCGAGATCCGCCGGGTCCCGGTCGAGATCCAGGACGGGGCCTCGAACGGGTACTACAACCGTGCCTCGCTCGATGGTTCGCGTCCGGCGATCTACTGGATCAACCTCAAGGATAATGGCGACTGGCCAAAATATTCGCTGTCGGCGCTGACCTATCACGAGGGCGTTCCGGGGCACCACTTGCAGGGTTCCTATTCGCAGCTGTCGGGCGACTTGCCGATGCTGCTGCGCAACATGTTCCTTTCGGCCTACGGTGAAGGCTGGGCACTTTATGCCGAGCAGCTGGCCGACGAACTGGGGGCGTACAACGGGATCGAGCGCGCGGGTTACCTGCAAAGCTTCCTGTTCCGCGCGGCGCGGCTGGTGGTCGATACCGGGATCCACCACCAGCGCTGGACCCGCGAGCAGGCGACCGACTACATGGTTGCCACCACCGGCTTCGCCCGGCCGCGTAGCCAGCGCGAGGTCGAGCGCTATTGCACCCAGATGGGCCAGGCCTGCTCCTACAAGATCGGCCACATGGCCTGGGTCAAGCAGCGCGAAAAGGCCCAGGCCGCGCTGGGCGCGAAGTTCAGCCTGCCGTGGTTCCACGAGATCCTGAAAGACGGGGTGATGCCGCTGTCGATGCTCGAGGCGCGGGTGGATGAGCGGGTGCGGGAGAGGTTGGCGAAGGGGTAGTTCGCAGGTCCTCTCGCCATAATATCAGTCAAGGAGAGTCATTTTGGACAGTGATATCCCTTCTGGACCACCTTCGAGGGCGGCTCTCTGGGGCACGCTGTTCGGGATGGTCGTCACATTGCCGGCGCTCTTCCTTGCGGTCTTGTCATCAGGGGCAGGGCACGGTGATTATCTGTTTGCCAGAGCCCTGTTCCCTTGGCCGATGCTGGTGACGTTGGACCAGGAAATTGGAGTGCCCGCGCTGGTGATGGCGCTCGTGCAATTTCCGGTTTTCGGGTTCGTGGCTGGTAGGGCCATGGCGCGCGAGAAGTATGGGGCGTTGATTGCTATCGCAGCGCTGCACATCGTCGGCGTGGCGCTGTGTTTTTCGAGGGCGATCCCGAACTTCTCCTGAATCCGCGCGGCGGACTTAGCCTTCCACCAGCTCCGCCAGTTCGAGCCAGCGTTCTTCCGCCGCGTCCTTTTCGGCCCGTGCGGCTTCGATCGCCTTGGTCAGCGCGGCGAACTTCGCCGGATCGCGGGCGTAGAGCGCGGGATCGTGCAGCGCGGCTTCGTCGCGGGCGATCTGGGCGAGGATTTCCTCGATCCGGCTTGGCAGCAGATCGTAGTCGCGCTGGTCCTTGTAGGTCAGCTTGCCCTTGCGTGGCGGGGGCAGGGGCGGCGGGGCGGGGGCGGCCGATTGCTTGGCCGGCTTTGATGCACTGGCCTGACGCTGCTCGCGCTGCTTTTGCCAATCGGCATAGCCGCCCGCGACGATGTCAACGCGGCCCGAGCCATCCAGCCCCAGCGTGATCGTCACCGTCCGGTCGAGGAAATCACGGTCATGGCTGACGATCAGCACGGTGCCGTCATAGTCGGCGATCACTTCCTGCAGCAGGTCGAGCGTTTCGAGGTCGAGATCGTTGGTCGGCTCGTCGAGCACCAGCAGGTTCGACAGCCGGGCGAATTCACGCGCCAGCAGCAAGCGGCTGCGCTCGCCGCCCGACAGCGTACCGATCTTAGCCTCGACCAGGCCAGGATCGAACAGAAAGTCCTTGAGGTAGCCCTGGATGTGCTTGCGGACCCCGCGCACGTCGATCCAGTCGCCGCCCTCGGCCAGAATGTCGCGGACCCGCTTTTCGGGCTGCATCAGGCTCCGCTGCTGGTCGATCAGCACCCCTTGCAGGGTCTTGGCGAGCGTGATTGTGCCGCTGTCGGGCGCGAGTTCGCCGGTCAGCAGCTTGAGCAGCGTGGTCTTGCCCGCGCCGTTGGAGCCGACGATCCCGATCCGGTCGCCGCGGGTGATCCGCAGCGAGAAGTTCTTGATGATCGGCCGCTCGCCAAAGCTCTTCGCGACCTTGTCGGCGACGATCACCGCCTTTGACTTGGCGTCGTCGACCGCCAGCCCCAGCTTGGCCGTGCCCTGCGGGCTGAGCATCGCCGCGCGGGCCGCGCGCATTTCCCAGAGCTTTTCCAGCCGGCCCTGGTTGCGCTTGCGCCGCGCGGTAACGCCGCGTTCCAGCCAGTGCGCCTCAATCTTGAGCTTGGCGTCGAGCTTGTCGGCGGCGCGGGCTTCCTCGGCGTAGATCGCCTCCATCCACGCTTCGTATCCGCCAAAGCCGAT
This sequence comes from uncultured Novosphingobium sp., assembly GCA_937897535.1. Taxonomy (GTDB): domain Bacteria; phylum Pseudomonadota; class Alphaproteobacteria; order Sphingomonadales; family Sphingomonadaceae; genus Novosphingobium. The sequence continues at coordinate 11,703 of CALCQB010000020.1, forward strand.
GTCCTTGCGGCGCATCGAACCCCGGTCGATCCACAGCGTCGCCTTGGTCAGCCGGGTCAGGAAAGTCCGGTCATGGCTGATCACCACGAAGGCGCCCTTGTAGCGGCTGAGCCAGTCTTCGAGCCAGTCGATTGCGGCGAGATCGAGGTGGTTGGTCGGCTCGTCGAGCAGGAGCAGGTCGGGTTCGCTGGCCAGCGCCCGGGCCAGCGCAGCGCGGCGACGCTCACCGCCGGAGGCGCTGTCGGCCGGGCGGCTCAGGTCGATCCCGAGCTGTCCGGCGATGGCCTCGACTTCGTGGCGAGGCGGGGCGTCGGCGCCGGACAGCGCGAAATCCATCAGCGTGTCAAAGCCGGTGAAGAACGGGTCTTGCTCGAGCATCACGATCCGGGTGCCCGGCTGGACCGAGCGCTTGCCCTTGTCGGCCTCGATCTCGCCCGCGATCAGCTTGAGCATGGTGGTCTTGCCCGCACCATTCCGCCCGATCAGTGCCAGCCGGTCCCGTGGTCCAATGGCCAGGCTGAGGTCACGGAACAGCCAGCCGGAGCCTTGCTGAAGGCCCAGGTCTTCCCAGGAAAGGATCGGTGCGGCGGCCATGGTGGCCGCGCCCCTAACCCAATTCATTCGTCATTGCGAGCGCAGCGAAGCAATCCAGGAGCGGTTTATGCGACTCCTGGATTGCTTCGCTGCGCTCGCAATGACGAGGACTGACTTGCAGAGGGGTTTGACAGCGGCAAAGCTATGCGAAAGGAGGATGCCATGCGCACCGTTTGGCTCAATGGCGAATTTCTTCCCGAAACCGAGGCGAAGGTATCGATCTTCGATCGCGCCCTGCTGTTCGGGCAAGGGGTCTACGAAGTGTCCCCGGTGCTCGATGGCCATTTCTGCAACTGGCCGCATCACGCCGCGCGGCTGGAGCGGAGCAAGGCCAGTACCCGGATTGCCGACGATACCGATTGGCCGTCGGTGTTGAACGAACTCATCGCGCGCAATGATCTGGTCGAAGGCCGGGTCTATCTGCAGATCACCGGCGGCGCTCCGGCGGACCGGGACTTTCTCTCCCCGATCCCCGCAGCACCGCCAACCCGCTTCGCCTTCACCCAGCAGGCCAGCCTGATCGACAACCCGGTCGCGCAGCGCGGGATCAGGGTGGTGCTCCAGCCCGAGGGTCGCTGGGCGATCCGCTCGGCCAAGACCACCCAGCTGCTGTATGCAGTGCTGGCCAAGGAGGCCGCGCGCGATGCCGGGGTCGACGATGCCTGGTTCGTCGAAGGCGGCCTGATTACCGAGCAGACCAGTGCCAACGCTCATATCATCGATGCCCGCGGCGTGCTGGTCTCGCACCCGGTCGATCACGGCGTCCTGCCGGGCGTAACGCGGATCTGTGCGCTCCAGATCGCGCGCGAGATGGGGCTGTCGGTCGAAGAGCGGCCGTTCACCCCGGACGAACTGTTCGCCGCGCGTGAGGCCTTCGTTTCGGCCGCCGGATCGCTGGTCCTGCCGGTGGTCGAGGTGAACGGCAAACCGATCGGTAACGGTGGGCCAGGAACGCTCACCGCTGAAATCCGCAGCCGCTACATTGCCTTGCTGCGCGCTGGATAGGCCATTCACACGATGTTCAATCCGTTGGCGCTAGTTCCGGCGCTGTCATGAACAAGTCGTTCCTCCTCCCCCTGGCGATCGCCCTGTGCCTGCCGGCACTGTCGGCCAGCGCTGCCCCTGGCGATGCCCAGGAAAAGGCCCGCAAGGACCTGCGTGCCGGATCGGTCCGTCCGCTCCGCGACATCGAGCAGAAGGTGCTGCCGTCGATGAAGGGCGCGCAGTACCTCGGTCCGGAATACGATCCGGTGGCCCAGGCCTATCGCCTCAAATTCATTCGTGACGGGCGGGTGATCTTCGTCGATGTCGATGCCCGCTCGGGCGACGTGATCCGCACCCTCAAGTAAGCTCGCCAAAAGCGCGGCTTGCTTGACCTCAATGGGCTTTCGTCCCATTTGACCAGCCAAGAATATTTGGGGAAACACGCGATGCGCATCCTGATCGTCGAGGACGAACCGACCCTCGGCAAGCAATTGAAGAACACGCTTGAAGCCAACGGCTATGCCGTCGACCTGTCGGTCGATGGCGAAGACGGCCATTTCATGGGCTCGACCGAGGAATACGACGCGGTAATCCTCGACCTTGGCTTGCCCGAGATCGACGGTCTGACCGTGCTGGGGATGTGGCGCAAGGAAGGTCGCAAGTTTCCGGTGCTGGTGCTGACCGCGCGCGACAGCTGGTCGGACAAGGTCGCCGGGCTCGACGCCGGGGCCGACGATTACCTGGCCAAGCCGTTCCAGACCGAAGAACTGATCGCCCGCCTGCGCGCGCTGATCCGCCGTGCTTCGGGCAATACCAGCAGTGAACTGACCGCCGGCGATGTCCGGCTGGACACCCGCTCGGGCCGGGTCACGCTCGATGGCGAGCCGGTCAAGCTGACCGCGCAGGAATACAAGCTGCTGTCCTACCTGCTCCACCATAAGGGCAAGGTGGTCAGCCGGACCGAACTGATCGAGCATATCTACGATCAGGATTTCGACCGCGATTCGAACACGATCGAAGTGTTCGTCACCCGCATCCGCAAGAAACTGGGCCCCGACGTGATCACCACGATCCGCGGGCTCGGCTACAGCCTTGACGACCCGGCCGGACCGGGCCGCGGCTGATCTGACCAGCACGGGCCGGCGGTGAACGGCAACGATCCCACTCCGGCGCAGGCACCCGCCATCCGGCACACCGGTTCGCTTTCGCGCCGGATGATGCTGATCGCGACGGCGTGGATCGGGGTGCTGCTGCTGGGCGGCGGGATCGCGCTCGACCGGACCCTGACCGGTCTGGTCAGCCGCAATTTCGATGCGCAGCTGTCCAATCTGCTCAACGGGATGATCGCCTCGGCCGAGGTTGGCCCTGACGGCGAAGTGATCCTCAACCGGCCGCTCGGCGACCAGCGTCTGCTCGAGCCGAACAGCGGGCTCTACTGGCAGATCCGCGGGACCGGGCACGATGACTTTGCCTCGCGTTCACTGTGGGACCGTTCGCTCGACGTAAAGGCCGATCACACCGACAACGAACCGCATCTCTATGTCAGCAAGCAGTACAAGGACGAGCCGCTGCGGGTGATGGAGCGCACGGTTACCCTGCCGGGCAGCGAGACCGTGTGGTACTTCACCGTCGCCGAAAAGCAGGGTAACCTTGACGAACAGGTCGGTCGGGTCCGGCGGATCCTGCTGCGCAGTTTCGCGGTACTCGGACTGGGCCTGCTGGTCATGGCGATGCTCCAGACCTGGCTTGGGCTGGGGCCCTTGCGCGGGGTGCGGCTGGCGATCCAGCGGATGCGCAACTCGGGTGCCAACCGGGTGACCGAGCCCCTGCCGCTTGAAGTTCAACCGTTGGTCGAGGAACTCAACGGCCTGCTGGCCCACACCGAGCGTCAGGCCGAAGAGGCGCGGACCCACGCCGGCAACCTCGCCCATGCGCTCAAGACCCCGCTGACCGTGGTGATGAACGCCGCGACCGCCAAAGCGCCCGATCTGGCCGATACCGTGATCCGCGAGGCCGCAGTGATGCGCCGCCAGGTCGATCACCACCTCGCCCGCGCGCGCGCAGTCGGCCGCCGTGCGGTCGGACAGGCCCGCGCCCAAGTCGGCGATAGCGTCGAGGCGGTGCTGCGTGCGGTGACCGTGCTCTACGACCAGACCCGCTTCGATCTTGACGGCAAGCGCGATGCACTGGTTGCGATCGAGCGGCAGGACCTCGACGAAATCCTCGGCAACCTGATCGAAAACGCGGCCAAATACGGCGGCGGTTCGGTTTTCGTCACGATCGATCCCGTCGGCGCGCCGGAGTGGTGCGAAATCTGGGTCGAGGACGATGGCCTCGGCATTCCCGCCGAAGAGCGTGACCGCATCTTCGATCGCGGAGCGCGGCTCGACACCGGCAAGCCCGGCACCGGATTGGGCCTCGCGATCGTCCGCGACGTTGCAGAGATCTATGGCGGCGGCGTGACGCTTGACGAAAGCGAGGATCTCGGCGGGCTGCTGGTCAAATTGCGGTTGCCGAGGGTCCGCTAAGTGGTCGCGGACTGACCCGGGAACAGGGCGAACCATCGCGTTGCCGCAGGTTCATGCAACGAAACCGCGCTGCCGGGTGTTCTCCTGAGGCGCGATGGCTGCGGCCATTGCCTTCTCAGGAGTACCATCAATGAAGAAGCCTATCACATCAGCCATCGCCGTGCTTACGATGCTCGGTACGGTGGCGACCGCAATCCCGGTTTCGGCCCAGAGCCGGCATCGTGACAGCGACCGCGACGGCCGTTCGGACTACTCCGAGTGGAACCGCGACCGCGATCGTGATGGACGGTACGACCAGTATGACCGCAATGACCGGCCCAGGTCTCGCAACCACGATGATCGCCGTGGTCACCACTGGCGCGACAAGCGTGGCCGGAACTGGCAGTATTATGGCAACAACTATGGCTACGACGGCTATCGTGGGGACTATCGCACCGGTCAGCGTTATCCCTATTACCGAGACAGCGGCTATTACCTGAACGATTATGGTTCGTACGGCTTGCCGGCGCCGCGGCAGGGTTATCGCTATTACCGCGATAACAACACCGGCGACATCATCATGGCGGCTGTCGCCGGCGGGGTGATTGGCCTGATTATCGGCCGCGCGACCCGCTAACCCTCGCAGTCCAAGGTCCCTCCGTTCGCGGAGGGACCTACTGTGCCGCTGCCTGTTCGTGGTGGCGGATCACTTCATCGATGATGAAGCGCAGGAATTTCTCCGAAAACTCCGGATCGAGCTGCGCGTCTTCGGCCAGCTTGCGCAGGCGGACGATCTGCCGCTCCTCGCGCCCCGGATCGCTCGCGGGCAGGGCCTTTTCGGCCTTGTAGGCACCGACCGCCTTGGTGATGCGGAACCGTTCGGCCAGGATGTGAATCAGCGCGGCATCGATATTGTCGATGCTGGCGCGGTAAGAGGCGAGAACCGGATCGGGCTTGGTTTCAGACATGATCGCTCCGCTAGCACGACATTTTGCGGTTGCATATTGCGCAGGCAGCCGTTGCCCGCTTTGCACTTGCCAAGCGCGCCCCGGCGTTTCAAGGGCAAGGCGATGAGCGCCGACGTGATCCCCCTGCGACCCCGCGATAGCGCGCCTTCGCTTGGCCCGATCATGGCGTTGACTGCCAGCGGCATGAATGCGGTCAACCAGGTCATCCTCGAACGGATGCAGAGCGAGATCCCGCTGATCCCGGCGCTGGCCGGACACCTTATCGCCGGCGGGGGCAAGCGGATGCGGCCGATGCTGACCCTGGCCGGGGCGGCGCTGTGCGATTACCATGGCGCCCGCCATCACAAGCTCGCCGCCGCGGTCGAATTCATCCACACCGCCACGTTGCTGCATGATGACGTGGTCGATGGCAGCGAGATGCGCCGGGGCAAG
>CALCQB010000021.1 GCA_937897535.1 uncultured Novosphingobium sp.
ACGGCACGCCGCCGCCCTTGAGGTATTCGCCGCGGACGGTGTGGCCGGGGCCCTTCGGCGCGATCATGATCACGTCGATATCTGCGGGGACTTCGATCAGGCCGAAGTGGATGTTGAGCCCGTGGGCAAAGGCCAGCGCCGCGCCGGGGCGCAGGTTGCCCTTGACGTCATCGGCCCAGATCGCGGCCTGATGCTCATCGGGCGCAAGGATCATCAGCACGTCGGCCCACTTGGCCGCGTCCTGGTTCGACATGACCTTGAAGCCCGCAGCTTCGGCCTTCTTGGCACTGGCCGAGCCCGGCCGCAGCGCGATCGCCACGTCCTTGACGCCGCTGTCGCGCAGGTTCTGGGCGTGGGCGTGGCCCTGGCTGCCATAGCCGAGCACGGCAATCTTCTTGGTCGTGACCAGGTTGAGGTCGCAATCGGCGTCGTAGTAAACCTTCATTTCCGCTTCCTATTCAAACGTCATGCTGAACTTGTTTCAGCATCCATTGTGCAACAAATCCTGCCCTTGGGGCACCATAGGCCCTGACACGAGTCAGGGTGACGGTGCAGGAGAGGGAGGGGTTAAAACTCTAGGCCTCGGCGGCCCCGCGCATCATGCCAACCACGCCGGTCCGGCCAACCTCGACCAGCCCGAGTTCGCGCATCAGCGAGACGAAGCGGTCGATCTTGTCGGGGGCGCCGGTCAGCTCGAAGATGAAGCTGCTGGTGGTGGTGTCGATCACCGAGGCGCGGAACACTTCGGCCAGCCGCAGCGCTTCGACCCGTGCGTCGCCGGTTCCGGCCACCTTGACCAGCGCCAGCTCGCGCTCGACGTGGTCGCCGGCCTCGGTCAGGTCGATCACCTTGTGGACCGGGACCAGCCGGTCAAGCTGGGCGTGGATCTGGTCGATCACCGCGGGCGGGCCGTGGGTGACGATGGTGATCCGGCTGACCGCGTGGTTCTCGGTAATGTCGGCCACGGTCAGGCTGTCGATGTTATAGCCGCGCGCGGTGAACAGCCCGGCGATCTTGGCCAGAATTCCGGCCTCGTTATCGACCGTGATGGTCAGGACGTGACGTTCCGACGCTTCGTGCTTGATCCGCATCATGATTACACCAGCGCCTTTGCTTCGTCGTCCATCGTCCCGGCCACCGTATCGCCATAAAGGATCATGTCGGTATGCGCCGCGCCGCTCGGGATCATCGGATAGCAGTTGGCTTCCTTGGCCACCCGGCAATCGACGATCACCGGCCCGTCGTGGTCGATCATAGCCTGGATTCCAGCGTCGAGATCGGCCTCGTGCTCGATGCAGATGCCTTTCCAGCCGTAAGCTTCGGCCAGCTTGACGAAATCGGGCAGGCTGTCCGAATAGCTCTCCGAATAGCGGCTTTCATAGGTCAGCTCCTGCCACTGGCGGACCATCCCCATCCATTCGTTGTTGAGGATGAACACCTTGACCGGCAGGCGGAACTGGGTCGCGGTGCCAAGCTCCTGAATGTTCATCTGGATCGAGGCATCGCCGGCGATGTCGATCACCAGATCGCCGGGATTGCCGCACTGCGCGCCGATCGCCGCCGGAAGCCCATAGCCCATCGTGCCCAGCCCGCCCGAGGTCAGCCACTTGTTCGGGGCATAGAACGGGAAGTACTGCGCCGCCCACATCTGGTGCTGGCCGACTTCGGTCGCGATGATCGGATCGCGGTGCTTGGTCAGCTCGAACAGCCGCTCGATCGCCAGTTGTGGCATGATCGCTGACTTGTTGGCCGGATAGGCCAGGCTCTTGCGGGCGCGCCAGCCGTCGATCCGGGCCTTCCACTCGGACAGGTCCTGGGCCTTGCGGCTGCCCCAGGCTGCGATCAGCTGTTCAAGCACCTTGGCGCAGTCGCCCAGGATTGGCAGGTCGACCTGCACGGTCTTGTTGATCGAGGCGCGGTCGATATCGATGTGGATCTTGGTCGAATTGGGGGCAAAGGCATCGAGGCGCCCGGTCACCCGGTCATCGAACCGCGCGCCGATGCAGACCATCAGGTCGGCCCGGTTCATCGCCATGTTGGCTTCATAAGTGCCGTGCATCCCCAGCATCCCGAGCCAGTCGGGATGATCGGCCGGGAACGCACCCAGGCCCATCAGGGTCGAGGTGACCGGGGCGCCGGTTAGCGACTGAAGCTGGCGCAACAGCTCGGTCGCGCGCGGGCCGGAGTTGATCACCCCGCCGCCGGTGTAGAAGATCGGTGCCTTGGCATTGGCGAGCAGCTCGATTGCCTTGGCAATGTCACGGTCGCTGCCGGTGCTGGGCGGGTTGTAACGAATATGGCGCTGCGGGGCGACGGCCTCCCAGGTGGCCATGGCAATCTGGACGTCCTTGGGAATGTCGATCACCACCGGGCCGGGGCGTCCAGTCGTGGCGATCTGGAACGCCTCGTCGATGATCGCCGCGAGTTCGCTGGGGTCCTTCACCAGATAGTTGTGCTTGGTGCAGTGGCGGGTGATGCCGATGGTGTCGGCTTCCTGGAACGCGTCCGAGCCGATCAGCGCGGTCGCGACCTGGCCGGTGATCACCACCAGCGGAATCGAATCCATGAACGCATCGGCGATTCCGGTGACGGCATTGGTCGCGCCGGGGCCGGAGGTAACCAGCACCACACCGGGCTTGCCGGTCGAACGGGCATAGCCTTCGGCTGCGTGGGCCGCCCCAGCTTCGTGCCGGACCAGGATGTGGCGGATCCGGGCATCGCCGAACATGGCGTCATAGATCGGCAGCACCGCGCCGCCGGGATAGCCGAACACGAATTCGACCCCCTGCCGGACCAGGCTTTCGACCAGGATGCTGGCGCCGCTGCGCTCCTCGCTCACGTCAAATTCCTCTTCAAAATCACTTGCCGGCCCTGAAAGAACGGGCCCGGCACAGTCGCCTGTGCCGGGCCTCCTCTCCAACTCGGGACGCACATGCAAGTGCATATCGTGCCGGTGCCACTAGGCGATTGAATATATCGCGTCAACCCCTAATTGCGCAATAATGATGCGAATTGCTCTTCCAAATCGTAATCAATGGACTCGATCCGGTTCCAGTCCGGCGGAGACTGGTTGCGGAACCAGGTGTACTGGCGCTTGGCGTAGTTGCGGGTGGCCTGCTGGCCACGGGCTTCGGCATCCTCCAGACTTATCTCACAAGCCCACCAGGCGGCGATCTCCGGGACGCCGATGGCGCGCATAACTGGCAGGGCGGGGTCGAGCTTGCGCCGCAGCAGGTCACACACCTCGTCAATCGCGCCGTCCGCTATCATATCGACAAACCGCGCATCGCAGCGTTGATAAAGCCAATGGCGCGGGGGCAGCAGGACGGCTGAGTGAAGTGTAACCGCACCCCTTATCCCGCCGGTCAACTCGGACTGCCATTCGCCCAAGGGGCGCCCAGTGGAGCGGATCACTTCAAGCGCGCGGGCAACCCGGGTGCGGTCGGTAGGCGATAGCCGCGCTGCCCGCGCGGTATCCTCGGCCTGCAAGGCGGCGTAGGCCTCTGCCACCGGCAAACTGCGCACGGCGTCTCGCACCGATGGATCGATCGGCGGCACCGGGGCGATCCCATCCAGCAGGGTGCGAAGATAGAGCCCGGTGCCGCCGACGAGAATCGGAACGGCACCGTGTTCGTGCGCGTCGGCGATAACCACGCGCGCTTCACTCGCCCAATCGGCGGCAGAGTAAGCCACGGCTCCGTCCCAGGTCCCGAACAGCCGGTGCTCGATCCCCTGCATCTCGTGCTCGGTCGGCCGGGCGCTCAGCACCGCGAGATCGGCATAGACCTGCGCGCTGTCGGCATTGATCACCACCGCCTGCCGCCCGCGCTCCTGCAAGGCCAGCGCCAGCCGCACTGCCATATCGCTCTTGCCGCTTGCGGTCGGCCCTGCGATGAGCGCCAGCGGCGGCCGATTTGCCGATTCAGGGGATTCCAACGTGCTCATTGCCCGCGTGATAGCAGAACCGGCGGTCTTGTCCGCCCATCTCGATGCGGCGGTCCACGCGCTTGAGGCACAGGGCGCGAAAGTGCTCGGCGCTGATCCGTTGCCGGGACTGGACGCGGTGCTGCAGATCATGGCCAGGGACGGCGATCCGGCCGCGTTTCGCGGCGTGATCGACCGGCACTTCAGCCCGAGCGACCTGCTGATCACCGACCATCTGCCGCAGATCCCCGGGGTGTTCGTCTCGGACATGGATTCGACCATGATCGGGCAGGAATGCATCGACGAGCTGGCCGACTTTGCCGGGATCAAGGACCAGATCGCCGCGATCACCGAACGGGCGATGCAGGGTGAGCTCGATTTCGCCGAGGCGCTGAGCGAGCGGGTGCGCTTGCTCGGCGGGCTGGGCGAGGATGCGATTCAGCAGTGTCTGGACGAGCGGATTCGCGACATGCCGGGCGCGCAGACGCTGGTCGCGACGCTCAAGGCGCATGGCTGCGCGACCGTGCTGGTCACCGGAGGGTTCCACCAGTTCGCCGATCCGGTGGCCGAGCGGCTCGGGTTCGAACGCGTGGTCGGCAACCGGCTTGCAGTCAGCCATGGCCAGCTGACCGGCGGCCTCAGCGGCGAGATTGTCGACAGTGCGGTCAAGGAAGCGGTGCTGCGCGGCGCGGTCGAGAAGCGGGGCGGGGCGGCCAGCCTGGCGACCGGCGACGGTGCCAACGATATCCCGATGCTGGTCGCGGCGAGCTATGGCCTGGCCTATCACGCCAAGCCCAAGGCCCGCGCCGCCGCCAACGGATCAATCGATCGCGGCGACTTGACCGACGTGCTGCGCCTGCTGGGGATCGCCGAAGGGGAGTGGGCCTGACCGGCCAAATCGGCTATTGACATTTCTGTAAGTAGTTCGCAGTATCACGGTCGCCATGAACATGCAGACCTCCATTGCCGCCGGCCCCCAGGCCCATGTCGATTTCGCGTCGCCCGACCTGCCGCTGATGCTGCCGGGTCGGCCCAAGGCAAAGTACAACCTGCCCAAGGCGTGGTTCCACTTCAAGGAACTGGTCAAGGACAAGGAAGATACTTCACAGGTCGCCCCGATCTTCGAGGCACTGCCGTGGCGCGGGATCTATGACGCGGCGCTGGCGTTCCTGAAGACCGAGCGCGCGCAGGAAATCCGCCGCAAGGAACCTTCGCTGGTCGCGCTGCTCGACAATCACGCCGAACTGCGCAAGCTGCCTGCGGGCAGCCTCGCCCATATCTATTGCGACTTCATGGAGCGCGAGGGGCTCTCGGCGCAGGGGTTGGTCGACGAACTCGACAAGAATCGCCCGGCGGACATGTACTGGGACGATCAGGTCACCTGGTACTTCAACCGGATGCGCGACACGCATGACCTGCTCCACATCCTGACCGGGTTCGGCCGCGATGCGCTGGGCGAACAGTGCGTGCTGGCCTTCACCTACAGCCAGCAACCCAGCCCCGCACACCTGTTCCTCGGCTATGCCGGCGGGCTCGAGATCCGCAAGCACCCGGTCAAGGTCCCGGTGTTCCGTTCGGTGCGCGAGGCGCAGAACATGGGCAAGGCCTGCCCGCGGCTGGTCGAGATGTCGATCAGCGAGCTGCTGCCGCTGAGCATCGAGGAAGTCCGCGCGAAACTGAACATCGCCGAACCGAAGTTCTACCGCCAGGCCCACGCCATCTGGCACGCGGCCGGGGTCAATCCGTATGACCTGATGGCGCCGATCCAGAAGGCGGCTTAGGCTAATCCCTCTCCATTTTCACGCAGTGCAAATGGGGAGGTGGCAGCGCGAAGCGCTGACGGAGGGGCATCAACGCCGGCAAAATCGCACAATGCCTTCGGCCACATCTTGCACTGACCGCAGCACCTCGCTGGCGGGAATTCGCACGACTTCGATCCCTTGCTGACGAAGCCACTCATCACGCGCTTGATCTTGCGCGGGTTGGTCACCCATGTCGTGCGCAATTCCGTCGATTTCGATGCAAACCCTTGTCTTGGCGCAGTAAAAATCGAGGACGTAGGCCTCGATCGAATGCTGGCGGCGAAAATGCACGCCGTCCGGTGAACCGCGAAGCAGGTTCCACAGCATGATTTCGGGAACCGTCATGTCGCGGCGCAATTGGCGGGCCTTGGCGACGTTGCGCGGAGTCTTCAAGCGCGGCAAGAACCCCTCCGTCAGCCCTGCGGGCTGCCACCTCCCCGTTTGTGCTTCGCAAAAACGGAGAGGGAATGAAACAGCGATCCTTAGCCCTTGCCCTTGCCCTTGTGCTCGCCAATCAGCCCGTCGAGCGCTGCGATCCGGTTACGTTCGGGGGTGCCGACCGGCAGGCCTTTGAGCCGGCACGTCGCCCACAGCTGCTTGCGTTCGCTCTCGAGCGCCTTGAGGTAGAGGTCGGCCATCAGGTTTCCATCCAGTCGTGGAAGAAGGACTCGCTTGCTTCGCGCAGGGCAGCGAGCGCGATCGGCTGGCCGTTGACCACCAAGGCGTCGCCACCAGTGGTGCCGATCTTTTCGAACGGCACCTTGGCCGGGTCGAGCGGGCGGTCCGACCGGTAAGTCACCAGGTAGCGCGACTGGCTCTCGTTGAAGGCGAAGGCCGTGTCCATCGCATCGAGCGTGATCCCGATGTTCCCGGCGAGTGCCATTTCCGCTGCCGCCACCAGCAGGCCGCCGTCGCTGATATCGTGAACTGCCGTAACCGCTCCAGCGGCGATCAACTGGCGGATGGCTTCGGCGTAGAAGCGCTCATCGCCCAGATCGACCGTCGGTGGCGGACCGTCTTCGCGGCCGTGCACTTCGCGCAGCCACAGCGACTGGCCGAGCTCGGGATAGCACGGTCCGATCACCGCCAGGCATTCGCCCGCAGCCTTGACCGAAATCGTCGCCATTTTGGCGTAATCGTCCATCAGGCCGACGCCGCCGATCGCCGGAGTCGGCAGGATCGCGGAGCCGCCGCCGGTCGCCTTGCTCTCATTATAGAGGCTGACGTTGCCGCTCACGATCGGATAATCGAGCGCCCGGCAGGCATCGCCCATGCCGCGCAAGGCTTCGACGATCTGGGCCATGATCTCGGGCCGCTGGGGGTTGGCGAAATTCAAGCAATTGGTGATTGCCAAGGGCTTGGCTCCGACTGCTGAGATATTGCGGTAGGTTTCCGCAACCGCCTGCTTGCCGCCCTCATACGGGTCGGCATAGCAATAACGCGGGGTGCAGTCGGTGCTCATCGCGAGCGCGTTGCGGGTGCCGTGGAGCCGAACCACCGCCGCGTCGCCGCCGCTCAATTGCAGCGTATCCGCGCCAACCTGGCTGTCATACTGCTCCCAGATCCAGCGCCGGCTGGCGAGATCGGGGCAGGCCATCAGCTTGAGCAGGTCCGCGCCGATATCTTTGCTCTGGGGCACCTCTCCGAGCGGCTTGACCGCCGCCCAGGCCTTATATTCCGCCAGACTCAGCGCCGGACGGTCATAGAGCGGCGCGTCTTCGGCCAAGGGCCCGAGCGGAATGTCGCAGACCACTTCGCCCTGCCAGGTCAGCACCATATGCCCGGTATCGGTCACTTCGCCGATCACCGCGAAGTCCAGTTCCCACTTCCTGAAGATCGCCTCGGCCATCGGTTCCTTGCCGGGCTTGAGCACCATCAGCATCCGCTCCTGGCTCTCGCTCAGCATCATTTCGTACGGCGTCATGCCTTCTTCGCGGCACGGCACCTTGTCCATGTCGAGAATGATCCCGGCCTTGCCGTTGGTCGCCATTTCGACGCTGGAACTGGTGAGCCCGGCCGCGCCCATGTCCTGGATCGCGACGATCGCATCGGTCGCCATCAGTTCGAGGCAGGCTTCGATCAGCAGCTTTTCGGTGAACGGATCGCCGACCTGCACGGTCGGGCGCTTGGCCTCGGCATCCTCGCCGAAATCGGCGCTGGCCATCGTCGCGCCGTGGATGCCGTCGCGCCCGGTCTTGGAGCCGACATAGACGATCGGGTTGCCCAGCCCGGTGGCGGCCGAATAGAAGATCTTGTCGGCATCGGCGACGCCGACGGTCATCGCGTTGACCAGGATATTGCCATCGTAAGCGGCGTGGAAGTTGGTCTCGCCGCCAACCGTCGGCACGCCGACGCAGTTGCCATAGCCGCCGATCCCCGCAACCACGCCCTTGACCAGCGACTTCATCTTGGGATGGTCGGGCCGGCCAAAGCGCAGGGCGTTGAGGTTCGCCACCGGCCGCGCGCCCATGGTGAAGACGTCGCGCAGGATCCCGCCCACGCCGGTGGCCGCGCCCTGGTAAGGCTCGATGTAGCTCGGGTGGTTGTGCGACTCCATCTTGAAGATCGCCGCCATCTTCTGACCATTGGGGCCGTCACCGATGTCGATCACTCCGGCGTTTTCGCCCGGTCCGCAGATCACCCACGGGGCTTCGGTCGGCAGCTTCTTGAGGTGAATCCGGCTCGATTTGTAGCTGCAATGCTCCGACCACATCACCGAGAAGATCCCGAGCTCAACCATGTTGGGCTCGCGCCCCAGGGCGTGAAGCACGCGCTGGTATTCTTCCTCGGACAGCCCGTGGGCGGCAACGACGTCTGCGGTAATTTCGGCCATGGCCGCGCGCATAGCGGGGCAGGGGGATTCGGGCTAGTCCAATCGGGCCGAAGGAGCCGCGCTTTTCCCCATCCACCATGCCGTCACGGTGACCAGGCCATAGGCAACGAAGGCCAGCAGGCTGGTGCCGAGCGTTACCTCGGGCTCGACTGGCCCGAACCAGTTGAACAGCTGCAAGGCCAGCAGGATCGCGGCCAGCGTCCAGACCCGCAGCGCGGCGGGCCGGCGCGCGCGGGCGTAGAGCCACAGCGCGCCGAAGGTGATCCCCAGTTCGAGCGGCATTTCGAGCGCCGGGTGGTTCCACAGTCCGAACCCCAGCTTGGGCGGGCTGCCAGCCAGGGTCAGGTCGGGAACGTGGACCAGCAGGTCGAGCAGCCAGTGCGAAACCACCACCGCCCCGGTCAGCAGCGCGGCGGTGCGGTCTTTGGTCAGCGCGCCGACCAGGGCCGCGAAAACAGCACCGAACAGCGCCGCGCCCAGCAGCGAATGGGTGTAGGGCATGTGGAAGAGGTCCATCGGGTTGATCGCGCTGATCCCGGGAGAAAAGCGCATATGCTCCACGCCCAACAGCAGGAAGGCGAAGAAGGCCCAATCGATCAACTGGGCTGCGATGAACAACACGCCGATCGTCGGGACCGGGCGCCGCGCGGCGACGGCCAGCGCGGGTGCCCAGTGCCCGATGAACATTGCCTCAGGCCCCGATCTTGATCATCGCCATGGTCGCTGCGCCGGCGGCCAGACCGCTCGCCACGGTGCCCCAGGCGATGTCGATCAGGGTCATTTCGATCGGCCAGTTCTTGAGCGTGGCCATGTTGGTCAGGTTGTAGGTGGCATAGGCCGTCAGCCCCAGTGCGGCGCCCATCCCGGTGGCGATCGCAACCCCGTAGTTGGTCGGCGCGAGCAGCGTGCCGGGTGCGACCGCGAACAGCGTCAGCGCGGCAAAATAGATCACGTAGAACGCGATCGCCGGGCCGATCCGGAACTTGTCGGTCAGCAGCTCACCCAGCGCCGGGCGATACAGGGCCGGGGTGGCAAAGCGCAGCCAGATAACGTCGAGAACCAGAAACAGCGCGCCCACGATCGGATAGGCCAGGTACCACTTGAACATCGAGAATTCTCCCCAAGGGCATTGCGCCCCGTACCTTCCTAGCTTGACCGCTGCGGCCCGCGCGGTCAATGGTCAAGCCCATGAGCGAGACCGATCCCGATATTGCCGCGCTGACCTTTGAAGACGCCTTGCGCGCTCTGGAAGACATCGTTCGCAAGCTCGAAAGCGGCGAAGTGCCGCTCGATGCGACGATGGATTTGTATGAGCGCGGCGAGAAGCTGCGCGGACACTGCCAGGCCCGGCTCGACGCCGCCCAGCTCCGGATCGAGAAGATCGTCAATGGCCCCGACGGCCAGGCTGCCGGCACCCAGCCGTTCGACGCCGGCTGAGCGATGACTGCCGCTCCGCCGCTGACCAAGGCCCTTGCGGCAATTGCCCGCGATATCGATACGATGTTCGATGCCTTGCTGCCGGCCGGGGGCCGTCTGGCCGAAGCGATGCGCTATACCGCGATCGGCGGGGGCAAGCGGCTGCGGCCGCTGTTGCTGACGGCGACGGCAGCGATGCACGGGGTCGATCGTTCACAGGCCCTGCGCGCTGCCGCGGCGATCGAGGCCATTCATATTTATTCCCTGATCCACGACGACCTGCCGTGCATGGACGATGACGCCATGCGCCACGGCAAGCCGAGCGCCCACGTCGCCTTTGGCGATGCCGTGGCGGTGCTGGCCGGCGATGCCCTGCACAGCTTTGCCTTCGAAGTGCTGGCCGATCCTTCGACCAGCGGCGATCCGTTCGTCCGGGCCGAATTGGTCCAGGTGCTGGCCAATGCTTGCGGGCCGATGGGCATGGTCGGCGGGCAGATGATGGATATCGAGGGTGAGGGGCAGGCGCTCGATCTGCCGGCGATCACCCGGATGCAGCAACTCAAGACCGGCGCGCTGCTGTCCGCAGCGGTTGAAATGGGCGCGGTGCTGGGCAAGGTCCCGGCCGAGGGCCGCACGCACCTGAAGGGCTATGCCCGGGCGATCGGGCTGGCCTTCCAGATCGCCGACGACCTGCTCGATCACGCCGGGGACGAGGCCAAGGCTGGCAAGGCGCTGCGCAAGGATGCCGAAGCCGGCAAGCAGACCTTCGTCGCGCTGCTGGGCGAAGACCGCGCCCGCGAACAGGCGCGGATGCTGGTCGATCAGGCGATTGCGCATCTTGGATCATACGGCCAAGAGGGTGAACTGTTGCGGGCCGTGGCGCGCTATATCGTGGAGAGGGACCACTAATGGCACATCGCATCGGCGTTTACCCCGGCACATTCGATCCGATCACGCTCGGCCACATGGATATCATCTCGCGCGGGGCGAAGCTGGTTGACGAGCTGATCATCGGGGTCACCACCAACATCGCCAAGTCGCCGATGTTCAACGATGACGAGCGGATTGCGATGGTCGAGCGTGAGGTCGCTGGGATCGGCGATGCCTCGATCCGGGTGGTCGGGTTCAACTCGCTGCTGATGGACTTCGCCGACGCGATGGGCGCCTCGGTGGTGATCCGCGGCATTCGCGGGGTGACCGACTTCGAATACGAATACCAGCTGACCGGCATGAACCGGCAATTGAACCACGATGTCGAGACGGTGTTCCTGATGGCGGACGTCGCGCTGCAGCCGATCGCCTCGCGCCTGGTCAAGGAAATCGCGGTCTATGGCGGCAACATCGCCAAGTTCGTCAGCCCCGCGGTCAAGGACGACGTCGTGGCGCGGATCGCCAAGCCGTAAGCGTGGTGGAGCGTTAGAACCCGTTCATTGCCTTGACAGGCAAGCGGCGCTATCCCGCGCGGCAACTTTGCAAAGACACGAGAACCATTACCCATGAACCGTCGTTTGATCGCCTCGCTTGTCCTCGGCCTGTCGTTGGTCGCGTCCCCGGCCCTGGCCAAGAAGAAGGAGCCGCTGGCTCCGGCCGCCCCGGCGATGAGCGCGGTGGTCAGCACTGACGTCGCGGTCGATCCCGACAACATCCTGGTGCTCGACCTTTCGAACGGCGGGCGGGTGATGATCCGGTTGATGCCGACCTGGGCACCGGGCCATGTCGAACGGGTCAAAACGCTGGCGAAGCAGGGCTTCTACAACGGGATCATCTTTCACCGGGTGATCGACGGGTTCATGGCCCAGACCGGCGACCCGACCGGGACCGGGCAGGGCGGCTCGCAGTTGCCCGACCTCAAGGCCGAGTTCAACTTCATGCCGCACGTGCGCGGCACGGTCTCGATGGCGCGGACCGATGCGCCCGACACCGCCAACAGCCAGTTCTTCATCGTGTTCTACCCGCGCTTCGCGCTCGATCATCGCTACACCAATTTCGGCCGGGTGATTTCCGGGATGGACGTGGTTGATACGATTGTCCGCGGCGAACCGCCGACCAGCCCGACCAAGATCGTCCAGGCTTCGATGCTGTCGGAAAACAAGCCGCGCCCCGCCGCACCGGTCGCCGCGCCGGCCAGCATCACCGCTGACATGCTGAGCAATTCGAAGTCGAACTGAGGCGCTTTTGCCGCTAGGGGCGGCCCATGCGCGTCAGCCTGTTTGATTTCGAACTCCCGCCAGAGCGGATCGCGCTGCGCCCGGCGCGGCCGCGCGATTCGGCGCGGATGCTGGTGGTGCCCGGCGCGGGCCCGCTCCAGGACTTGACCATGCGCGATCTGCCCGGGCAACTGCGCGCGGGCGACGTGCTGGTGTTCAACGATACCCGGGTGATCCCGGCCCAGCTTGACGGCTATCGCGGCCAGGCCCGGATCGGGGCGACGCTGCACAAGCGGATCGACCTCCGCCGCTGGCAGGCCTTCGTCCGCAATGCCAAGCGGCTCAAGGAGGGCGACCCGATCGAGTTCGCGGCGGGCGTTGTTGCGCTGGCCGAAGCCCGCCATGCCGACGGCAGTTGGACCCTGGCCTTTCAGGGCGAGGATCCGGTCGAAGTCCTGCTCGACCGCGCCGGCCAGGTGCCGCTGCCGCCCTACATCGCCGGCAAGCGCGCGATCGATGATCAGGACCGGGCCGACTACCAGACGATGTTTGCAGCCAAGGACGGCGCAGTCGCCGCGCCGACGGCTGCCTTGCACTTCACCCCCGGACTGATGGCGGCGCTGGCCGAAGCCGGGATCGGGCACGAAACGCTGACGCTCCATGTCGGGGCGGGGACGTTCCTGCCGGTCAAGGCCGACAATACCGACGATCACCAGATGCACGCCGAATGGGGCACGATCTCGGCCGCGGCCGCCGCGCGGCTCAATGCTGTCCGGGCGAGCGGGGGCAGGGTGATCGCGGTCGGCACCACCTCGCTGCGCCTGCTCGAAAGCGCCGCGGATGAAGCCGGCACGATCCAGCCGTTCACTGGCGATACCGCGATCTTCATCACCCCCGGCTACCGATTCAAGGCGATCGACGGTCTGGTGACCAATTTCCACTTGCCCAAATCGACCCTGTTCATGCTGGTCAGCGCGCTGATGGGGCTGGAACGGATGCAGGCGGCCTATGCCCATGCGATTGCCGCCGACTACCGCTTCTATTCCTATGGCGATGGATCGCTGCTGCTGCCGGGCTGACACTCCCCGCTTGCACTGGCCTGCCATTTCCGGTCTGCTGCGCAAGTCCCACTACCAATCAACGACGGGGCGGAGGGGATTTTTGCATGACGGATTCGACTTCGGCGCCTGCAGCCGCGCCTGGCCCAGTGGCTGGCCTGGGGATTGTTGCCATCGTGGTGGTTCTGGTCGCGGCCTGGGCGGTGATCGGCTCGATGCTGTTTTCGGGCCTGACGCTGTTTGGCGGGTTCCTGCTGCTGTGGCACTGGGCGAACCTTGAAGCGCTGGAGATCAAGCGGATGCCTGCGACGATCGCCGGGGCGCTGGTCGGGATCGGGCTGGCTTGGCAGGTGGTCTACCTGACCGAGCAAATGGGCCCGACCGGGACGATCATCGGGCTCTTGGTGATGGTCGCGGCGATCTATATCCAGGTCATCAACGTGCTGCCGTTGCTGTTCAACCCGGCGGCGATGCTGTTCCTGACCGTCGCGGCGGCGCCGCTGATCCAGCTCAAGATCGATTTTGTCGAACTCGCGCTGGCGACCGCGGTGGGCGGGCTGTTCTTTGGCGTCGCGGTGGAGGGACTTAAACGCCTCGCCGCGCTGTTCGCACCCAAGGCGGCCTAGCGCGGGAACAGCGTTGCCGGATCGATCACCCGGTCGATCAGCGCATCGTCGGCAGGCAGCTGCTGGTCGAGCATCAGCATGGCAAGGCCGTGGACCACGGCCCAGGCCTGGATCATCAGCTGGCGGGTCGCCTCGGGATCGTGGCCGGTCGCGGCATCGGCGCGCTGCTGGAGCAGCCGGGCGGCGAGGTTGTCCCCGAAGATCGCCGGGCCGACCGGGCCGCACTGGCTGAAGATCAGCCGGAACAGCGCCGGGTTGGCGAGCGCAAAGCGGACATAGGCCCGGCCGGTCGCGGCGAAGGCCAGCGAATTGTCCGCCGCGTCGCTCGCCGCCTGTTGCTGGAACCGGCCCAATTGCTCGATCCCCTCAGTCGCGAGCGCGCTCATCAGCGCCTGCTTGTCGGGGAAATGGCGATAGACTGCCGTTGCCGAAACCCCGACATCGCGGGCCAGCTGGCGCAGCGAGAGATCGGCGATCGCGGTGGTTTCCAGCGCCTTCAGCCCGGCTTCGACCAGCGCCGAACGCAGATCGCCATGGTGATAGGCGCGGGCTGGAGAAATCGATGTTGACACTGTTACCATAACCTCTATGTTTACGGCATAAACATTAAGAGGAGATTCGTGCCATGGCAAGCGCCGTCGAAACCGCAATCCGGTCGGTCGTCACCAAGGGCCTCACCACCGTCGCCAATGTCAGCCGCGCCTTTCAGGACAAGGACCGCGACCACCCGTTCCTGACCGGCATCCACACCCCGATGACCGAGGAACGGACCCTGACCGACCTGGCGGTAACCGGCGCGATCCCGGCCGAGCTGGACGGGCGCTATGTCCGGATCGGCCCCAACCCCTATCGACCCGACGGGCGCGGGCATCACTGGTTCGTCGGCGATGGCATGGTCCACGGGGTGCGGCTGAAGGACGGCAAGGCCGAATGGTATCGCAACCGTTACATCCGCTCCAAGGTGCTCGAGGGTGAGGGTGGTCCTGCCGCTGCGCCCGGACCGCGTCGGACCGAGCGCGACACGGTCAACACCAACGTGATCCAGGTTGCCGGGCAGATTACCGCGCTGGTCGAAGCCGGCTCGTTCCCGGTGACGCTCGACGGAAACCTTGATTCGGTCGCCTACAGCGATTTTGGCGGAACCCTGACCGCGCCGTTCTCGGCCCATCCGCATGAAGACCCGCGCACCGGCGAATTCCACGCGATCACCTATGACGGCACTTCGCCCAACACGATCTGGCACGTGGCGATCTCGCCCGAAGGCAAGGTGCTGCGCGAACTGCCGATCCCGGTGCAGCACGGCCCCTCCATCCACGAATGCAGCATTACCGAAAACTACGTGCTGGTGTTCGATCTGCCGGTGACCTTCTCGATGAAGGCGCTGATCGCGGGCATGAAGTTTCCCTATGACTGGAACCCCGATCACCAGGCCCGGGTCGGCCTGCTGCCACGGGCGGGCGGGGCCGAGGACATCGTCTGGTGCGCTGTCGATCCCTGCTACGTGTTCCACGTCGCCAACTCGTTCGAGGCGGCCGACGGGACCGTGGTGATCGATTGCGCGGTCTACGAGACGATGTTCGCCGAGGGACCCGACGGACCGAACGGCAAGCCATTGGGCATGGAGCGCTGGGTGATCGATCCCGCCGCCGGCAAGGTCCGGCGTGACACTATCGACGCGAGCCCGCAGGAATTTCCCCGCCCCGACGAGCGCTTTTTCGGTCAGCCCTATCGCTACGCGTGGTCGCTCGGCCTGCCGGGACAGGATGCCTTCCTCGGCGAGGCGCCGATCTATCGCCACGATCTGCAGACCGGCACGCGCCAGGCCCACGATTTCGGGCCGGGCAAGGTTCCGGGCGAATTCGTCTTCGTGCCGCGCAGCGCCGACGCGCCCGAGGGTGACGGCTGGGTGATGGGCTATGTGATCGACGCCGCGAACGAGACCACCGATCTGGTGATCCTCGATGCGAGCGACATGAACCTGCCGCCGGTCGCGGCCATCCACATACCGCACCGGATCCCGCCGGGCTTCCACGGCAATTGGCTGCCCCAGACATAAGCCGAATTGCTTGACTTGGATCAGCGACTGGCCCCTTCTGTCCATGCGATGGGAGGGGCCATGGACACCGAACGCCTGACCGTGATCGAAGCCGGACTGGAACGCGCCGCCGATGCGCTGGGCGATGTCACCGCACCGGTGATCGCCGAATTCTATCGCCGCTATCCCGAGGCCCAGGCCAGCTTCGCGCATCACATGCCGGGCAACCCGGCCAGCCTCGAGGCCGAGATGGTCGGCAACACGCTCTATTATGTGATGACCTGGTTCGAGAAACCGGTCGAGGCGCGGATCGCGTTCGACAGCTCGGTGCCGCAGCACCGGGTCGCGCTGGGCGTGCCGCCCGACTGGTACCGCGGGTTTATCGATGCCTTCCTTGATGTGGTCGAGCCGGCCGCTGTTGCCAGCGCGGCGGACCGCGCAGTGTGGCGCGAATTGCGCGAAGGGCTGGTGGGGCTGGTCGAACGCAACCGCTTCGTCTAGCGGAGCGCGGATGCAGCCGCGTTTCGAATTTTCCGTCCACGCTACCGATGGCAAGGCTCGAACCGGTACGATCCGGATGCGGCGAGGTGAGATCCGTACGCCCGCGTTTATGCCGGTCGGCACCGCCGCCACGGTCAAGGCGATGAAGCCCGAGAGCGTCCGGGCGACCGGCGCGGATATCCTGCTCGGCAATACCTACCACCTGATGCTGCGCCCGGGTGCAGAGCGGGTCGCGCGGCTGGGCGGCTTGCACAGGTTCATGAACTGGGACCGACCGATCCTGACCGACAGCGGCGGCTATCAGGTGATGAGCCTGTCCGACCTGCGCAAGATCACCGAGGACGGGGTGACCTTCAAAAGCCACCTTGACGGCAGCAAGCACCTGATCACCCCTGAACGCTCGATGGAAATCCAGCGCTTGCTTGGTTCGGACATCGTGATGGCCTTCGACGAATGCCCGCGCGCCGATGCCCCGCGCGATGTGATCGAAAGGTCGATGCAGATGTCGATGCGCTGGGCGCAGCGCAGCCGCGCCGGGTTCGATAGCGGCGCGGAGCACGCGGAACGCTCCGCGCTGTTCGGGATCCAGCAAGGTGCGCTTGACGAGGGTTTGCGCCGCGACAGTGCCGAGGCACTGCGTGAAATCGGCTTCGCCTACGCGATCATCGGTGGAGTCGGGCCCAAGGAATTCTACGCGAAAAACTGCGGCGCGATCGAAATCCCGGGAAGCGATCCGGGAACTTACACGGACCTGCTGCCGTAATTCACGCCACCGCGTGAATCCCGATGCCGTGCTTGTCGCAAAGCTCGGCGACGCGGTCCTTCTCCAGCAGCAAGGTCTTCCCCGCCTCGATCGCGATGCCACCCACTCCGGCGGCGGCGCAGGTTTCGATCGTTTGCGGCCCCACGACCGGCACGTCGAAGC
>CALCQB010000022.1 GCA_937897535.1 uncultured Novosphingobium sp.
TGCCGATCAGGCGCAAGTCAACGCGATCCTGACCTTGCTGCGGCAGCGCTTCGACCTCGTGCTGGTCGATCTGCCAGCCGACTGGACCAACTGGTCGCTCGCCATCGCGGCCGCTGCCGAGCGCGTATTGATGGTGATCGACAGTTCGATCGCCAGCCTGCGCCAGGGCCGTCGCAGGATCGATCTGCTTGAATCGGTCGGCGCGAACCGCACGGCAGTCAAACTGATCGCCAACCGCACCGAGCGCCGGCTGTTTCGGACCATCGGAACCGACGACATTGCCGATGCCCTGCATGCCGAAGTGGTGGCCAGTCTGAGCGATGAAGGCGGCGCACTTCGGGCCGCGCAGGATCAGGGCGTACTGCTGAGCGACAGCGTCGGACGTAATTCCTATGTCCGCACGATCAACGATATCGCGCGGCGCCTGGCGTCAGGAGAAATCTGAAATGGCGGGCAAGTTCTGGCACGTAAAGGAAAAGGAGCTGGTCCGGACCGACCCGGAGGCCGCGCAGGTCGAAGCGCCGAATCTTGCCGACAGCAAGCCGCCAACCCCGCAGGACTCCAATCTTGGCCTCAAGGTGGCCATTCACCGGGCCTTGCTTGGCCGGATCAACCTCGCGGCGCTTGACCAGCTCTCGCGGGCACAGATTGAAATCGAAGTGCGCGACCTGGTCCTCGAGATTCTCGACGAGGACAAGAGTGTACTCAATGCTCAGGAGCGCAAGCATCTCGTCGCGGAAGTGCTCGACGAACTGCTCGGGCTTGGGCCGCTGGAGCCATTGCTCAAGGACGAGTCGATCACCGATATCCTGGTGAACGGCCCTGACACGGTCTTTGTCGAACGCCAGGGCTTGCTTGAACGGGTCGAAACGCGGTTCCAGGACGACAAGCATCTGCAGCGGATCATCCAGAAGATTGTCAGCAGCGTCGGCCGCCGGATCGATGAATCGTCCCCTTATGTCGATGCCCGGCTGGCTGACGGATCCCGGGTCAATGCGATCATCGCGCCGCTGGCGATCGATGGATCGAGCATGTCGATCCGCAAGTTCGCCAAGAAGCGGATTGGGATGAGCAAGCTGATCGAGTTCAACTCGGTCTCTCCCGCCATGGCGCAAATTCTCGAGGCGGCGGTCGCTTCGCGGCGTAACGTGCTGATTTCGGGCGGCACCGGCTCGGGCAAGACCACGCTGCTCAACGCGATGTCATCCTACATCGGCAAGCGCGAGCGGATCGTGACGATCGAAGATTCGGCCGAGTTGCAGCTGCAGCAGGAACATGTCGTTCGGCTTGAAACCCGCCCGGCCAATCTGGAAGGCAAGGGCGAGGTCTCGCAGCGCGATCTGGTCAAGAATGCCCTGCGGATGCGGCCTGACCGGATCATCATCGGCGAAGTCCGCGCCGGTGAGGCCTTTGACATGCTGCAGGCCATGAACACCGGCCACGACGGTTCGATGACCACAGTTCACGCGAATACGCCGCGCGATTCGCTTTCGCGGATCGAACAGATGATCGGCATGAGCGGGATCGACATCTCGCCGCGCGCCGCCCGTTCGCAGATCGCATCGGCCATCAACGTTGTGGTGCAGGTCGCGCGCATGGTCGATGGTCGGCGGCGGGTTATCAGTGTTTCCGAAGTCACCGGCATGGAAGGCGAAGTCATTACGATGCAGGAGATCTTCCGCTTCAAGGTCACCGGGCGCGAACTCGACGGGACGGTAATCGGACATTTCGAAGCAACCGGGATCCGGCCCAAACTGCTCACCGACGCGGCGGAGTTCGGGATTGAACTTTCAGCCGAACTGTTCCGCCCCGGCAGGCTGGCAAGCTGATGGTCGATCTTTTCGTCCGGTTAGGCGTGTTGCTGGCGACTTTCGGGTCGGTCTACATTCTGGCCCAGATCGCGCTGGGCCGCATCTGGACCAGCCGCGCCCGCTATGCAGCCGTCAACCACCGGCTGGAATTGATCCGGCGCGGGGCATCGACCGAAGAAGTCATGTCGACGCTGCGCAAGAACGTGCCGCGGGAATTCAAGGGCGTACCCCCGATTCTGGGGCGCATGCTGATGAAAATCCAGCAGGTGCTGTTTGCGTCGGGTGTCCAGTACACCATGACCCAGGTTCTGCAGGTCATGGCACTGCTGACCGTTGTATTGCTGCTGGCCTTCCTGCTGGCTCTGATCGTTGCCGGCATACCGATCGCGGCCGGAACGGTGCTGTTCGCGCTGGTCTTGGCCTTGATCGTCGGGATGGCATTGCCGTTCGTAGCGTTGAACATACGAGCCCAGCGCCGCCGCAAGAAAATCGAGGAACAGTTTCCTGTCTCGCTCGACATCTTTGTCCGCGCGCTCCGCTCGGGACATCCCGTCGCGTCCGCCATTGAACTTTTGACCCGCGAGATGGAGGATCCGATCGGCAGTGAATTCGGCCTGGTGTCCGATGAAATTGCGTTCGGTGCCGAATTGACCGATGCCGTCGAAGCGATGGCCGATCGCTGGGACCTTGAAGATATCCGGATGTTCGTCGTGTCACTCTCGGTCCAGATCGAAACCGGCGGAAACCTGGCCGAGATTCTGGAAAATCTGGCCGAGGTCATCCGCAGTCGCGCGAGCCTCTATCGCAAGGTCCGCTCGTTAAGCTCGGAAGGCCGGATGACCGGCTGGATGTTGACCGTGCTGCCGCTCATCACGATTGTCGGGATGTTCACGGTCAGCCCCGCGTTCTATCTCGATGTGTCGCGCGATCCGATTTTCGTGATTGGGTTCCCGGCGCTGATGATCCTCTACCTGATCGGGGTGCTGTGGATCCGCAACCTCGTGAACATCAAGGTCTAGCCGCATGCTCACGCTGATCGCCCAGAACGACATTCTCCGCATCCTGGTACTGCTGGCGATCTTTGTCGTGGTGGCCGTTGGAGCGCGTTCGCTCATAACCGTAGTCGAGCAACGCGCGAATATCCGCACCGAAATCGGCCGGCTGTCGCGCGGCGTTGCTTCGGCAGCGAAAGGCCCGGTGCTTCGCGTCAATGCGCTGGACAGCGGCTGGGCGGTGCTGGCGAAGAAAATCGAAGATGCCGGTCTGAACCTGAGCGACACCAACCAGGAACGGCTGTCGGTCCTGCTCCGGTCCGCCGGGTACACCTCGCCGTCTGCCCCCAAACTCTTCACCCTGATCCGGCTGTGCATGATCTTCCTGCTTCCGACGGCTTATGTGCTTCTGGCCTACGCGAGCGGCGATCCGCCTTCGTTTACCCGGCTCTACCTGTTCGGTTCGGGCCTTGCCTTGCTTGGGCTCGTGGTTCCCCGGCTGTTCGTCCAGGCGAAGGCCGATCGGCGCAAGGAGCAAATCGTCAACGGCTTTCCCGACTGCCTCGATCTGGTTCTGGTCTGCGTCGAATCCGGGCTCGGGCTCGAGGCGGCGATCGACCGGGTCGGGCGTGAGATGGTGATCTCGCACCCGCGCGTGGCCGAACTGCTGTCGCTGACGGTGCTCCAGCTGCGGGCCGGGGCATCGCGCGAAGAGGCGTTTCGCAAGCTGGCCGATGCCTCGGCGGTGGAAGACATCCGATCGTTCACCACCCTCGTGATCCAGTCGGACAAGCTCGGCACCAGCATTGCCACGACATTGCGGGTCTACGCCGCGGAAATGCGCGAGAAGCGGCGGATGCGGGCTGAAGAAAAAGCCCACCGGCTGCCGGTCCTGATCTCGATCCCGCTCGTCGCCTGCATGCTGCCGACCATGATCGGGACGCTGATGCTGCCGGCGGTGATCATGGTGGCCCGTGAAATTCTGCCGATCATGGCAGGGGGAAGGTAAGCTCCAATGTCAGCCAATGTCCGCATAGCGTTGTTGATCGGCAGTTCGCTGCTGCTGAGCGGTTGCCAGTTGTTCCAGGGCCGGACCGCCCGGCTGGAGGCTGGCCTGCGCATTCCCCGTCAGGCCGAGCCGCGGGAATACGCCCGTCAGCAGTTCGAACTGGGCCGGTCCGCGCTCGAATCGCGCAGCTATGTCGCCGCCATCACCGCCTTCCGCAATTCCGCGCTCGAGCCGGACTTCGCCGCCGCCAGCTATAACGGCCTCGGGATCGCCTATGCCGGGATTGGCCGGAACGACCTCGCCGGGCGGTATTTCCGCACCGCGGTCGCGCTCGATCCCGCATCGCCGCGCTATGCCGCCAATCTCGCCCGGCTCGACCAGGCGAGCAGCGAGGCCCGGCTGGCCCGGCTGGAGCGCGACAAGGTTCTGGCCGCGCCCGCCGCTTCGCCCCAGCCACGGCTGATCCCCGGCACCCGGACCAGGGCTTCGCTCGAGGTAGCCAGTCCGCACGCACGGTTCACGCAATCGGCTGCAACACCGATCCGGGTTGGCATGGTGCAGCCGGCCCCGGCTCGGCCGGCCCGTCCGGTCGATGAACCCCGCCAGGCCCCGAAGCACGCGGCGCGCCCCGTCGCAATCGAAGGCCCGCGCGCGGCCAGCCTGACCAAGGCCGCTGGTGAGGACCATCCCGCCCAACCGGCGCTGTCGCTGCCCAAGCAAGCCCCGGCCCCCGCCGTGGCCGCCGCAACCTCCGCGCCAAGGACCGTCTCGGTGCCGGGCCAGTGGACCACGGCACCACAAAAGGCCCCGGCCATCACCACCACCGGCCGCCGCTATTCACCCGCCCAGTTCGCCGAGATTTTCGAACCCTATGCCCAGCCCGAAGCCCGCACCCCGATCATGGCGAGCGTGACCTCGCCGGGCCTGCGCAGCAACGCCCCGCCGCAACCGGTGTTCGGTCATGCCGCCACCCCGGTTCCCGCTGAAAGCCTGGCGCTGGCTGGCCAATGATCGCTACGATTGGATTGGCGGTACTGTCGGGGCTGGGCCTGACCGGCAGCTGGCTGGATGTTACTCAGCGGCGGCTGCCCAACTGGCTCAGCGGCCTCGCGCTGCTGCTGGGCCTGATCGCGGCGTTCGCCAGTGGCGGGCTGCCGGAGCTGGGCTGGCACGGGCTCCACGCGGTGGTCGCGCTGGCCGTCGGCATGGGGCTCTATGCGCTCGGCGTATTCGGGGCCGGGGATGCCAAGTTCTATGCCGCGCTCGCCGCCTGGTTTCCGTTCCAGGAAGGCCTGCGGCTGTTCGTCGCGGTGACCATGGCCGGGCTGATCCTGCTGGTGGTTTCGCTGGTACTGCGCCGCCTCCGCGGCCAGAAACTGCTGTCGCGCGGGGCCGATGCCGGATCGGGCCTGCCTTACGGCGTGGCGATTGCCGGCGGCGCCTTCCTGCTGGCGCTGCAGACCTTGCTCGCGCCGGGCTGAACCCGGGCCGATCCGCCCTGACCTGCAACCAAGAATTGAGCCGACATGAACAGTGATGGATCCTTCAGGAACTACTACGAAATTCTCCAGGTCGATCCCAACTGTGACGCAAAGACAATCGAGGCGGCCTATCGCAATCTGGCCAAACGCTATCACCCCGACCATCCCGAAACCGCCGATTTCGACAAGTTCAGCCTCGTCCTCGAAGCTTACCGGGCGCTCCGCAATCCCGAAGACCGCGCCCACTACAACGCCGAACACGCCGAAATCCTCGGCACTGACATCCCAATCAGCCCCAGCGCCGGCTACCGGATCGACGAGAGCGTCGCGGTCAGCGATGCCGATGCCCACGCCCGGCTGCTGATGCTGCTCTACAAGGCCCGCCGCGACAATGCGCTGGACCCGGGCGTGTCTAGTTTCGTGATCCAGGAAATGCTGGCCTGCAGCGACGAGCAGTTCGAGTTTCACCGCTGGTATCTCAAAGCCAAGGGCCTGATCGAGGTGACCGAGCAGGGCTCGCTGGCGATCACCATCGACGGGGTCGACCATGTCATCGCGATGTCCAAGACCAAGGTGGCCGAACAGCTCCTGCTAGCCCAGTCGGCCGAGCGCGGCGACTAGCGCGCCGGGGGCGGGGCGAGGATAACAGGTGGCGGCGATGTAGGAAAATGGGCCCTCCCGCCTTGCCAAGCCCGGCCCGCGCAGGAATAACCGGGCGATGAGACTGCCCTGGGACGAAATCAAACGCCGCGCCAAGGCTTTCAGCGATGAGTGGCAGGACGCCCATTACGAAAAGGGCGAGACGCAGAGCTTCTACAACGACTTCTTCGATATCTTCGGGATCAAGCGGCGGACCGTCGCGGTCTACGAACAGCGGGTCAAATTGCTCGACAACAAGCAGGGCTTCATCGACCTGTTCTGGCCGCGAACGCTGTTGATCGAACAGAAGAGCGCCGGTCTGAAACTGGGCCGCGCGCAGGGCCAGGCGCTCGATTACCTCCACGGCGTCCACCCGACCGAGCAGCCGCGCTGGATTCTCACCTGCAATTTCCAGCAATGGGAGCTGCTCGATCTGGAGAGCGGTACGGAACTGAAATTCGCCTTGTCCGATCTGCACCAGCACATCGGCGCGTTCGATTTCATGCTCGGGCGCAAGGTCAATTTCGAGACCCAGGCTGGCGTCACCATCAAGGCCGCCGAGCTGATGGGCAAGCTCCACGACGCGCTTGAGGGGGCAGGCTACGCCGGCCACGATCTCGAACAGTTCCTCGTCCGCCTGCTGTTCTGTCTGTTCGCCGACGATACCGGGATCTTCCAGCCCAAGGACATCTTCCTGCAACTGGTCGAGAACGACACCCGGCCCGACGGCAGCGATACTGGCAGTGTGCTGAGCGAGCTGTTCGATATTCTCGATACGCCTGAGGGCCGCCGCCTGGCTGGGACCGCCGCCGAGCTCGACGCCTTCCCTTATGTCAACGGCGCGCTGTTTGCCGGACGGCTGCGCATTCCCAAGTTCGACGCCAAAATGCGCGAGCACCTGCTCGAGGCGTGCCGCCATGACTGGTCGGGAGTCAGCCCGGCGATCTTCGGTTCGCTGTTCCAGTCGGTGATGGACGCGAAGGAGCGCCGGGCGAAGGGCGCGCACTACACCAGCGAGGAGAATATCCTCAAGGTCATCGGCCCGCTGTTCCTCGACGATCTCAAGGCCGAACTGGCCGCGATCGCCGCGCGCAAGACCGGCCGCGACAAGGAACTGGCCCGGTTTCAGGACAAGCTCACCCGGCTGACCTTCCTCGATCCGGCCTGCGGCTGCGGCAACTTTCTGGTGATCGCCTACCGCGAAATCCGGCGGCTCGAACTGGCGGCCCTGCGCGCGCAATACGGCGATCAGCAGATCGACGCCGCGCTGCTTGCCCGGGTCACGGTCGATCAGTTTTACGGGATCGAATACGAGGAGTTCCCCGCCCGCATCGCCGAGGTCGCGATGTGGATGATGGACCATATCGCCAACAACGAGATCAACGAAGCGTTCCGGCTCAACTACGCCCGCATCCCGCTCAAGGACTCCGCCCATATCCTCCACGGCGACGCGCTCGAGGCCGATTGGGCCGCGCTGCTCCCGCCGGGCAAGTGCAGCTACATTATGGGCAACCCGCCGTTCGTCGGGTTCGTCTGGCGGACGACAACGCAACAGGAGCAGTTCACGCGGCTGGTCTCGGCCTATGGCGCAAACAGCAGCAGGCTCGACTATGTCGCAGCGTGGTTCATCAAGGCCGGGCAATATCTGAATCACAGCCCCTCCCCCCTTGCGGGGGAGCGAGGGAGAGGGGCAAACGCTGCGCTTCTCCCCTCTCCCGGCCCTGCGGGCCACCCTCTCCCGCAAGGGGAGAGGGGCAATAGACGCATCC
>CALCQB010000023.1 GCA_937897535.1 uncultured Novosphingobium sp.
TTGACCCCCGGCTGGTGATAGACGCAGGTATCGAAGAACACGTTGTTCATCAGGTGCCCCGAAAGGTCCGGCTTCTTGAGCATGTCGGCCAGCCCGCGGTAGCGCCCCCAGTGATAGGGCACCGCGCCGCCGCCGTGCGGGATGATGAACCGCAGGTTCGGGAACCGGGCGAACAGATCGCCTTCGAGCAGCTGCATGAAAGCGATCGTATCGGCCGCGATGTAATAGGCGCCGGTGGCGTGCATCGCCGGGTTGCAGCTGCCCGAAACGTGGATCATCGCCGGCACATCGAGCGCGCACATCGCCTCGTAGATCGGGAACCAGTATTCGTCTGTCAGTGGCGGATGGCTGAACTTGCCGCCGCCCGGATCGGGGTTGAGGTTGCAACCGATGAAGCCGAGCTCGGTGACGCAGCGGGTCAGCTCGGCAATCGACGAGGTCAGATCGGCCTCGGGCGACTGCGGCAACATGCAGACCGGGGCAAACACGTCTGGATAGAGCCCGGCGACCCGTGCGATCAGATCGTTGCAGGCCCGCGCCCACGGCACCGCCACGCTCTGGTCGCCGACGTGCGGCGCCATGGCACTGGCGCGGGGGCTGAAGATCGTCATGTCGGCGCCGCGTTCCTTGAGCAGGCGCAGCTGGTTCGCTTCGATCGTCTCGCGGATTTCGTCGTCGGATATCGCCGGGTAGGGCGGGCATTCGGTTCCGGCCTTGAACGCCGCCTTCTGCGCCTCGCGCCAGTCGTCGTGGGCCTTGGGCAGCACGGTGTAGTGGCCGTGGCAGTCAATGATCATTGGGCTTCTCCGGCCTGGCGCTGGCGATAGACGGTGCCGCGGGTCATCACCGGGGCGACGCCGAGCGCCAGCAGGGTCTTGGCGCTTTCTTCCATTTCGGCGGCGCGGCGCGCGCCGTGGGTATGCATCCGTTCAAGATTGTAGGTGGACTTCTGGATCCAGGGCAGCGCCTTTTCGCTGGCATCGAGCGAGGCAATCACCTCGTCCGCCACGCCTGCGGCTTCGGCTGCGGCCATCATTTCGTCGGTCAGGGCTTCGATCCCCTTGACCATGACCGAGCGGATCATCTTGATCGCGCTGGCCTTGCCGACTTCGCTGCCGACCACGCGGACATTGCTGAAGCCGGCTGCGCGCAAGGCCGCCTCGGCGTCGGGAGCTGCCAGACCTGCCAGCAGCAACGGCACTGCCAGCCGCGCCGGATCGACCGGGGCCAGCACCGCGACATCGACATAGCGCCCGCCCGCCGCCTCAATCACTGCCGCCGCCGCGCGCTTGGTTGCAGGCGCGACCGAGTTCATGTCGCACCACAGCGCACCAGGAGCGAGATGGACGGCATAGGCTTGCGCGACGGCCAGCGCCTGATCGGCGGTCACCAGCGATAGTACCAAAGGCGCCCCTGCCAGCGCGGCCTGCGCCGAAGCCGCATTGACCCGCCGCGCCGGCAACAGGTCCCACGCCCGCGCCCGTTCCCCCCACCCAGCGGCGCGGGCAAAGGTCGATCCGGCTTCGCCGAACCCGATCAGGGCGATAGGATTGTCCATTCCCCCGCCCATGCGCGCGAGCCGATGCCGCGCGCCAATCGAATGAAGTCCGCCGCTATCATTTTTTGCGAATCAAGCGTCCATCGCCCGGCCGGTCTCGCGCAGTATGGCGATGAAGTCAGCCTGCACCGGGGTCGGCCTCCAGCCCGAGCGGGTCGAGATGCCGATGGTTCGCGAGACCGGCACCGGGGGCGGCAGGCTGGAGAGGATTCCGGCCGCAAGCTCAACCGAGACCTGGCTCGGCGACAGCATGGTCAGCGCATCGCCTGAAAGCAGCAATTGCCGGATCATGATCACCGACCCACACTCGATCCCGATGTGCGGCGGATCCAGCCCGAGTTCGCGCAACATGCCTTCCCAATAACGCCGCAGCGGGGTCTCGCGGCTGGGCATCAGCCAGGGAAAAGCGAGCAGACTGGCGGCGCGATCGGCGGCGGTCAGCAGCGGGTGTCCGGCGCGCATGATCAGCGCCGGGCGATCCTCGAACACCGCTTCCTGGAGCAGATCGTCAACCTCGGTGTCGTCGCGCAGCGCCCCCAGGATCAGGTCGATCTCGCCATCGCGCAACGGGCCCGCCAGTTCGGCATGGCTGCCTTCGTGGACCGTGATGTCGACCCCCGGATGGGCCGCGGCAAACCGGGCGATGGTTTCGGGCAGCCAGCGTGCGCGGCTGAGCGGCATCGCGCCAACCGCGATCCGCCCGCCCGACTTGCCCTGCCACGCCGCGACTTCGGCCAGCCCGGCGCGCAGTTCGGCCATGGCGAGGCCGAACCCGCGCGCGCGGCGTTCGCCCGCCGGGGTCAGCAGCAGGCTGCGCCCGCGCCGCTCGATCAGCCGCTGGCCCAGCGCCACGCCAAGGTCCGCCACCGCGCGGTGGAGCGACGCCGGAGACAGCCCGGTGGCTTCGGCGGCGGCGGCATAGGATCCGGCCCGCGCCACCGCCAGAAAGGCCCGGACCTGCGTCCCGGTGACCCGCGGCGAACCGACCTGCGCGATTGCTGCTTCGGCCCGGGCTGCGAGCAGGCTGGCCGGTTCGGTTGGGGCCATGCCGGCCGGTCCGCGTTCGAACAGGGTTACCCCCAGCGTCGCTTCGAGTCCGCCGATCGCCTGGGTCAGCGCTGGTTGCGACAGGTTGACCGCGCGCGCCGCCCGGCTCAGGCTGCCATGGCGCACGGTCGCGGCCAGCGCGGCATAGTGGCGGATATTGGGCGGACGCTCGGTCATCGCTCACACGATTAGCAATAAGTTATGCCCCTTGCCAACTTCGCATTAGCGGCCCCAGCAGGCCCGGCGCATGGGACAGGTCAGCGAAATGCGGGAGCGAAAGATGAGCGGTATCGTCGTCCAGAACATCGAGCGGGCCCCGATCGAGGTGATCGACGGGCTGGCGGCCTGCGGCGTTGCCACCGTGCACGAGGCGCAGGGCCGGACCGGTCTGCTCGCGAGCAACATGCGCCCGATCTATTCCGGCGCGCGGATCGCAGGTTCTGCGGTGACAATTTCAGCGCCTCCGGGCGACAACTGGATGGTTCACGTCGCGATCGAGCAGCTGAAAGCAGGCGACATCCTGGTGATCGCGCCGACCAGTCCGTGCGAAGACGGCTATTTCGGCGATCTCCTCGCGACCAGCGCCCAGGCGCGGGGCTGCCGGGGGCTGATCATCAACGCCGGGATCCGCGACGTGAAGGACCTGACCGAGATGCGGTTTCCGGTGTGGTCCAAGGCCGTGTTCGCGCAAGGGACGATCAAGGCCTCGCTCGGCTCGGTCAACGTGCCGGTGGTCTGCGCCGGGGCACCGGTCGAAGCCGGTGACGTGATCGTCGCCGACGATGACGGGGTCTGCGTCGTTCCCCGCGCCAAGGCGGCTGAGGTGCTCAAGGCGGCCCAGGCCCGCGAAGCCAACGAGGGCGACAAGCGCGCGCGGCTGGCGGCGGGCGAACTGGGGCTCGACATGTACAAGATGCGCGAGAAGCTGGCCGAGATGGGGCTGAAATATGTCTGATCCCGGCGTCCGCTGCATGTGGATGCGGGGCGGAACTTCGAAGGGCGGCTATTTCCTCAAGTCCGACCTGCCCGCCGACACGGCACAGCGTGATGCCTTCCTGCTGGCGATGATGGGCAGCCCCGATCCGGTCCAGATTGACGGAATGGGCGGGGCCGATCCGCTGACCAGCAAGGTTGCTGTGGTCAGCAAATCCAGCCGCGAGGGGATCGATGTCGACTACCTGTTCCTGCAGGTGTTCGTCGACCAGGCGATCGTCACCGATGCCCAGAACTGCGGCAACATCCTCGCCGGGATTGGGCCGTTCGCGCTTGAGCGTGGGCTGGTGAGCGCGACCGGCGATGAAACCCGCGTGGCGATCTTCATGGAGAATACCGGGCAAGTTGCGGTCGCGACGGTCCAGACCCCTAGCGGCAAAGTGACCTACAAGGGCGATGCCGCGATCGATGGGGTTCCGGGCACCCACGCTCCGATCCCGACCGAGTTTCGCGACACCGCCGGATCGAGCTGCGGGGCGTTGTTGCCCAGCGGCAATGCGGTCGATCTGGTGAACGGGGTTCCGGTCACACTGATCGACAACGGCATGCCTTGCGTGGTGATGAAGGCCGTCGATGTCGGGATCACCGGTTACGAGGACCGTGACTGGCTCGACGCCAATACCGAACTCAAGGCCCGGATCGAGGCGATCCGGCTGGCGGTGGGCGAGCGGATGAACCTGGGCGATGTGAAAGACAAGTCGGTCCCCAAGATGATGCTGGTCGCCCCGCCCAGGAATGGCGGTGCGGTCTGCGTGCGCAGCTTCATCCCGCACCGCGCCCATGCCACGATCGGCGTGCTCGGAGCGGTTTCGGTGGCGACCGCTTGCCTGATCGCGGGTTCGCCGGCCGCTGAAGTGGCGGTGGTGCCGATAGGGCCGCGCAAGACCTTGTCGGTTGAACACCCGACCGGCGAATTGACGTGCGTACTCGAAGTGAACGATGCGGGCGATGTGGTCAGCGCCGCGCTGCTGCGCACCGCGCGCAAACTGATGGATGGAGTGGTCTATGCCTAGCCATAACCCGCCCGTCCTGAGCTTGTCGAAGGACTGCTTTTTACTTCTGGCGGGTGCGCGTGCGACACGAAGAAAAGGACAGTGCTTCGACAAGCTCAGCATGGACGGGATAGGGGGAAATGATGCGTGACGAACGAATAGTCTCTTGGCACCAAGCCCCCAGCAAGCCGCTCTACGTCCCGCCCCCCGGCGCGATCGATGCGCATTGCCACGTGTTCGGGCCGATGGCGCAGTTCCCGTTCAGCGCCAAGGCCAAGTACCTGCCCGAGGATGCCGGGCCGGACCAGCTGTTTGCGCTGCGCGATCACCTCGGGTTCGATCGCAATGTCATCGTCCAGGCCAGCTGCCACGGGACCGACAATTCGGCGACCCTCGATGCTATCGCCAAGGCCAACGGCAAGGCCCGCGGGGTCGCGGTGGTCGATCCGGCGATCCACGATGCCGAACTGGCGGCGCTGCACGATGGCGGGATCCGCGGCATCCGCTTCAACTTCCTCAAGCGGCTGGTCGACGATGCCCCCAAGGACAAGTTCCTCGAAGTTGCCCGGCGGCTGCCGCAGGGCTGGCACGTGGTGATCTATTTCGAGGCCGATATCCTAGAGGAACTGCGCCCGTTCATGGACGCGATCCCGGTACCGCTGGTGATTGACCACATGGGCCGCCCCGATGTGACCCAGGGCCCGGACGGGGCAGACATGAGGGCGTTCCGCAACCTGCTGAACAGCCGCGACGACATCTGGTTCAAGGCGACCTGTCCCGACCGGCTCGATAGCGTCGGCGATCCGTGGGACATGTTCGCCGAATGCGTTGCGCCGCTGGTGG
The DNA here is from genome assembly GCA_937897535.1 of uncultured Novosphingobium sp. GTDB lineage: Bacteria > Pseudomonadota > Alphaproteobacteria > Sphingomonadales > Sphingomonadaceae > Novosphingobium. Next base: position 5,434 of record CALCQB010000023.1, read on the forward strand.
CCGACTATCCGACCCGCTGCCTGTGGGGGACCGATTGGCCGCATCCCAACATGCAGGACGCGATTCCCGATGACGGCCACCTGGTCGACATGATCCCGCGGATTGCGCCCAGCGAGGAATTGCAGCGCCTGCTGCTGATCGACAATCCGGAAAGTCTTTACTGGGCCGACTGAAGCGGCGATTAGGCGGGCCGTGACCGATCCCGACCTGCCCATTTGCGTCGCCGCGCTGTATCAGTTCACCCGTTTCGCCGATTGCGCCGCGGTTCAGACCGTCTTGCGCAACGCGTGCAAGGCCAGCGCGATCAAGGGCACCCTGCTGGTCGCGCTCGAGGGGATCAACGGGACCGTTGCCGGGTCTGACGCCGGGATTGCCGCGCTGCTCGCAGAAATCCGCGCGCTTCCCGGTTGCGGCGGGATCGAGGTCAAGTATTCGCGCGCCGCGACCATGCCATTCCACCGGATGAAGGTGCGGCTCAAGACCGAAGTCGTCACCATGGGCCAGCCCGAGATCGATCCGCTGACTGGCGCCGGCCACTATGTCGCGCCGCAGGACTGGAACGCGCTGATCGCCGAGCCGGGGACGATCCTGATCGACACCCGCAATGACTACGAGGTGGCAATCGGCACTTTCGCAGGGGCAATCGACCCCAAGACCAGCAGTTTCCGCGATTTCCCGGCCTGGTTCCGTGCCCAGCGCGAGGCCTTGCTGGGCCAGGGAACCCCGCCCAAGGTGGCGATGTTCTGCACCGGCGGGATCCGCTGCGAGAAATCGACCGCATTCCTGAAGGCCGAGGGGATCGAAGAGGTTTATCACCTCCAGGGTGGAATCCTGAAGTATCTGGAAGAGGTTCCGCCCGAACAAAGCGCCTGGCAGGGCGAATGCTTCGTGTTCGACGCCCGGGTGGCGGTCGGTCACGGGCTCGCGGCGGGCAGCCATGTGCTGTGCCATGCCTGCCGCCGCCCGGTCAGCCCGGCTGAACAGGCCTCCGAACACTATGCCGAAGGGGTCAGCTGCCCGGCCTGTCATGCCAATCGCAGCGACGATCAGCGCGCCCGCTATGCCGAACGCCAGCGGCAGGAAGCCCTCGCCGCAGCGCGCGGGACAGTCCATGTCGGCGCGCGGATGGAACCTGCCGAACCCGGTTCCCAATAGCCTGTCCGGTTTCGCTTGCCCCGCCCCCCGGCAGCGCTAAACTACCGTCGCATAACGATAGGGAGCTTTCGCCATGGGCGGAGTATTGCTGTTTCTTCTGGGGCTGGTTTTCATTTTCCTGCTGATGGGCGTGCGCGTCGTGCGGCAAGGCTACGTCTATACGATCGAACGGCTGGGCAAATATACGCTGGCCGCCGAACCGGGTCTGCACGTCCTGATCCCGTTCTTCGATCGGGTCGGCCGCAAGGTCAACATGATGGAGCAGGTGCTCGACATTCCGGGCCAGGAAATTATCACCCGTGACAATGCCATGGTCGGGGTCGATGCCATAGTTTTCTTCCAGGTGCTCGATGCCGGCAAGGCGGCCTATGAGGTTTCGAACCTCTATGTCGCGATCATGCAGCTGACGACGACGAACTTGCGCACGGTCATGGGCTCGATGGACCTCGACGAGACGCTTTCAAAGCGCGACGAGATCAATGCGCGGCTGCTGGCGGTGGTCGATCATGCCACCTCGCCGTGGGGCCTCAAGATCACGCGCGTGGAGATCAAGGATATCCGCCCGCCCGCCGATATCTCCAACGCGATGGCGCGGCAGATGAAGGCCGAGCGCGAGCGCCGCGCCTCCATCACCGAGGCCGACGGTGAAAAGCAGGCGCAGATCATGCGCGCCGAGGGCGGCAAGCAGGCCGCCGTGCTGGAGGCCGAGGGCCGCCGCGAAGCCGCCTTCCGCGACGCCGAGGCGCGCGAGCGCGCCGCCGGGGCCGAGGCTGAGGCGACGCGGCTGGTCTCCGACGCCATAGCGGCCGGCGACGTCAACGCCATCAACTACTTCATTGCCCAGAAGTACGTCGACGCCTTCGCCAAGCTGGCGATCTCCCCTCAGCAGAAGACCGTCATCGTCCCGGCCGAGATGACCGCCCTGGTGGGCTCGATCGGCGGCATCACCGAGCTGGTGAAGGCGGTCGCCCGGGACACACCGCCTCCCCCCGCGCGCCCGCAGGGGCGCACCGCCATCCCGCCGACGAGCTGAGCCATGGAGCTGATGGACCTCTATATCGCCCATCCGTTCTGGTGGTGGGTCGGGGCCGCGGTGGCCCTCCTGGCCATC
>CALCQB010000024.1 GCA_937897535.1 uncultured Novosphingobium sp.
TTGCGGGCTGTGCGTTACCGCCAGCAATTGCCCGCCGTCGGCCAGCCGCGCCAGCCGCTCGCCGATCGCGCTCGCGACCGCGCCGCCGACCCCGCGGTCGATTTCGTCGAAGATCACCGTCGCCGCCCCGCCCTCTTCGGCCAGCGCGACCTTGAGCGCGAGGATGAAGCGCGAGAGTTCCCCGCCCGAGGCGATCTTGTTAAGCGGCGCGAATGCTGCGCCGGGGTTGGTGCTGATCAGGAATTCGACCGCATCGATCCCCGACGGACCCCAGCGCTCTTCCGCCTGCGGCACCACCGCCGTGCGGAACTGCGCAGCATCGAGCTTGAGCGGGGCAAGCTCTCCCGCCACCGCGGCATCGAGCCGCAAGGCCGCCGCCTGGCGCAGCGCCGACAGCGCCTCGGCCCGGGCGCGATAATCCGCCGCCGCCGCCTTGGCCGCCGCATCGAGCGCGGCCAGTTCGGCCTCGCCGCTTTCGATCCCATCCAGAGCCCCGCGCATTTCGCGCATCCGGTGCGGCAGGTCATCGACCTGGCACTGGTGCTTGCGGGCGGCGGCGCGCAGCTCGAACAGGCGGGTCTCGATCCGGTCGAGCGCGGCCGGATCGTGGCTCAGTGCCTCGGCCGCGCGCTCGAGCTTTTCCTCGGCCTCGCTACCCTCGATCACCGCCCGGTCGAGCGCCGCCAGCGCCTCGGCCAGCAGGGGGTGCTCGGTCGCGATCCGGTCAAGCCGCCGGGCCGCGCTGCGCAGGCTGGCCAGCGCCGAATCCGATCCGGCCCACAGCTTGCGCAGCGCCTCGAGATCGTCGGTCAGCTTCTCGCCCTTCTGCATCGTCGCGCGGGCCTCGGCCAGTTGCGCTTCCTCGCCCACTTCGGGTTCGAGCGTGGTCAGTTCAGCCAGATGTGCGAGCAGAAGATCGCGGTCCTCGGCGGCCTTGGCGATCCCGGCACGAGCCGCATCGAGCGCGTCCTGGGCCGCGCGCCAGGCTTGCCAGGCCCCCTCGACCCCCGCCACATCGGCGCGCGCGAACCGGTCGAGCAGCATCCGGTGCCCGCGCGGATTGACCAGGCCCCGGTCATCGTGCTGGCCGTGCAGCTCGACCAGATGGCCCGACAGTTCGCGCAGCAGCGCCGCGCCGACCGGCTGATCGTTGACGAAAGCCTTGGACCCGCCATCGGCCTTGACCCGGCGCTTGATCAGCAGCGGCTCGCCCGGTTCGACGTCGACCTCGGCCTCAGACAGAATTGCGCGGATCGGCAGCGGCAGCTTGTCAAATTCGAAGCTGGCGGTGACGCTGGCCTGATCCTCGCCGCTGCGGACCAGCCCGCTGTCGGCCCGCGCGCCCAGCGCCAGCCCCAAGGCATCGAGCAGGATCGACTTGCCCGCCCCGGTCTCCCCGGTCAGCACGCCCAGCCCGCCCGAGAAATCGAGGTCGAGCGCTTCGATCAGCACCACGTTACGGATTGAAAGCCGGGTCAGCATGTTCGCGGGCTGTTCTAGCGAATGACGCGGGGCGAGTCACCCATCGTTGCGCGGTCCATCCACCACAGCCGGATCGGCCCACCGCCACACAACTGCAATGCAGCATGGCCATAGGCTGGCCCGACGGCAACCGGAGGACGGCGCGAATGGATCATCGCCCTGCCAAGCTGAAGCTACCCGAATGGCTCGACCTGCCCGAACCGCGCGGGTTCAAGCCAAAGCGCAAATATCGCACGGTCTGGATTTCCGACATCCACCTCGGCACGCGCGGCTGCAACGCCGATCTGCTGCTCGATTTCCTGCGCTCGATCGAGTGTGACACGCTTTACCTGGTTGGCGACATCGTCGATGGCTGGCGGCTGCGCAAGGGCTGGTACTGGCCCGACGCCCACAACGAAGTCGTCCGCCGCGTGCTCAAGCTGGCGCATCGCGGCACCAGGGTGGTGCTGATCGCCGGCAACCATGACGAGATGCTGCGGCCCTATGCCGGGATGAGTTTCGGCGGGGTCGAGATCGCGCTAGATGCGATCCATTCCACCGCCGATGGTCGCCGCCTGCTGATCACCCATGGCGACGAGTTCGACAGCGTGGTGCTCTACGCCCGCTGGCTCGCCTTCCTCGGCGATCAAGCCTATACCCTGCTGCTGCGGCTCAACGTGGTGCTCAACCGGATCCGCCGGCGGCTCGACCTGCCGTACTGGTCTCTGTCGTCCTACCTCAAGAAGCGGGTCAAGAACGCGGTCCAGTTCATCGGCGCGTTCGAAGAGGCCGTGGCCCATGCCGCCCGCGACCGGCAGGTCGACGGCGTGGTTTGCGGGCACATCCACAGCGCCGAAATCCGCCAGATCGGCGAGATCACCTATCACAACGACGGCGACTGGGTCGAAAGCTGCACCGCGCTGGTCGAAGATCGCCTCGGTACGATCACCATCCTCGACTGGGCCGAAGAACTGCGCCGCGATGCCGCCACCCGGCGTGATCACCCGGCTCCCGCCCTCCACCAACACAAGGAACCGGCATGAGAATCGCGATCTGTACCGATGCCTGGCATCCGCAAATCAACGGCGTCGTCCGCTCGCTGGCGATGACCGTCAACCAGTTGAATTCGCGCGGGCACGGGGTCGAGCTGATCACCCCGCAGCAGTTCCTGACCCTGCCGCTACCCGGCTACAGCGAAATCCGCTTGGCGCTGGCCCCGCGGTTTGGCACCCGGCGGACCTTGACCGATTTTGCTCCGGATATCGTCCACATCGCCACCGAGGGTCCGATCGGCTGGAGTGCGCGGGCCTGGTGCCTGGCCCATCAGGTGCCCTTCACCA